>JAJAYT010000439.1 GCA_026786085.1 Microcoleus sp. CAN_BIN18
ATTTCCAACCATCTTATTTCTTTAATTACATAGGTTTTGTAGGGCGTTAGTAAGTCCGAATATTTTGATGCTGACAAATGCCCCCACTACAAACCTTTAGCTTTTGTTAAAAGAGCAATTTGTTCTGGCATCAAATCGGTACTCCTTCTTTACGAACATTTAAAAAAAAAGGACTTTTCTGTTGCTGAAAACGTACTGAGGACGTAAAAGCACGCGAAATTACTACAGTTCTATCTAAGCACAAAGCGGCCACAAATTTACTGGTGCGATCGATTTCTTTGCCAGCACTAACAGGCTCGTTCAAAACAACCAAAATATCAATATCAGAATCTGGTTTGGCATCTCCTCTAGCTTGGGAACCGTAGAGAATTAACTGCACGAGTCTTTCGCCGTAAACTTCGTGAAAGTAGTGGCGGAGTTCTGCTAAAATTTCGGGTAAATTGTCGTTCATTTTAATTTGTTATGTTTGTAACTGGTTAACTGGTTCCCAGGCTCTGCCTCGCTCTTCTACTAGGACAATTGAAGGCAGAGCCTGCGGATCTGCGTTACCAGGCAGAGCCTGGGAACGAGTGAAAACGCATTAACCGATCGCCTTTTTAATCAAATCCAACTTCCCCTTATAGGGAGCATACCGCCATTGCAACTCCAGCCAAAATGACTTTTGTAGCACACTTTTGTAATGCGAAAAAGTATCAAAACTCGCTTTTCCGTGATAACTGCCAATCCCGCTTTCACCAACTCCCCCAAACGGCAAAGTTGTCACTCCCACTTGCATTACGGTATCATTTATACAAACTCCCCCAGAAGAAGTTTCCCGCAAAACTCGTTCTTGTTTCTGTTTGTCCTTCGAGAACAAATACAAAGCTAAAGGTTTGGGGCGCGCGTTGATTTGGGCGATCGCATCCCCGAAATCTTCATACTCCAAAACTGGTAGAATCGGCCCGAAAATCTCATCCTGCATCACGGGCGAATCCCAGGAAACATTATCCAAAACTGTCGGTGCAATATATCTATCTTCCGGCTTAACTTTGCCACCAATGACAATTTCTCCATCTTTGAGAAATGCACTCAAACGCTCCAATTGCCTTTGATTGATAATTCGCGAATAGTCTGGACTTGTTTGCGGATCGTCGCCGTAAAATTCCAGAATTGATGATTTAATTGCCTGCATTAATTGCGGCTTGACTTTCTTGTCTACTAAGAGGTAATCTGGAGCAATACAAGTTTGTCCAGCATTGATAAATTTGCCCCAAGCAATCCGTTTAGCCGTGTATTCAATCTGAATATCTGAATCGACAATGCAAGGACTTTTGCCACCTAATTCTAATGTTACTGGTGTGAGGTGTTTGGCGGCGGCTTCCATCACAATGCGACCGATTTTTGTGCCGCCTGTAAAGAAGATGTGGTCGAATTTTTCGGCTAGCAATTGTTGGCTGACTTCTACGCCTCCCTCGACGGCTGCTACATAGGCGGGATCGAAGATTTTGCCAATCATGTCGGCGACGACTGCTGAGGTGTGTGAGGCGATTTCCGATGGTTTGAGGATGGCACAGTTCCCGGCGGCGATCGCCCCGACTAACGGTGATATCATTAACTGAAACGGATAGTTCCAAGGCCCGATGATTAAAACTACGCCTAAAGGTTCGGGAAAAATGCGGGCTGATGCGGGGAATTGGTCGATCGAAGTTGGCACTTTTCTCGGCTTTACCCAGGATTTGAGGTTTTTGATGGCATAATTAACTTCGGCAATGGATGCGATTTCAAAGTAAGCCTCAAACTCCGGCCGATTCAGGTCTGCTTTGACAGCAGCGACAATTTGTGATTGATTAAGTTCGATCGCACTTTTAAGTTTTTTCAGTTGTTCGATCCGAAAATCCACATTTTTAGTTTCCCCAGTCGCAAAAAATTGCCGCTGCTGCTGGATAATATCGCTGATTACCATTTTTTGTCCTCCATGTTATAAATAAATGTTACAACAGGACAAGAAAAATGGGGTAAAATAGAAATATGGACTATTCTCCATAACAGGCAAGATGCCAATTACCAATTACCAATTATCAATTACCAATTATCCAGTTAGCTTATGAAAATATCTAAGTACGATTTTTTTTTCTATTCCTGCTGGCTGCTTTGCTTGCTTGCAGTAGCAGGATGTACCTCTAAACCTCAAAAACAAGTTGTTATCTGCTCAAAAGACTTTACCGAACAAGTCATCCTCGCAGAAATGTTAGCACGACATATCGAAGCTAAAACTGATATCAAGGTAGAACGAGAATTGAATCTCGGAGGTTCGCTTTGCCATCAATCTCTAACAACAGGTAACATCGATTTGTACGTCGAGTACACGGGTACTGCTTACGCCAATCTGCTCAAACAAAAGCCGATTTCTGATCCAAAAAAAGTTTTCGATTATCTCAAGCAAGAGTATCCTAAACAGTTTAAGGCAGAATGGATGGAACCGCTGGGATTTGAGAACAGTTTTGCGATTATCGTGCGAGGAGATGATGCTAAAAAACTCAATTTACAAACTCTATCGCAATTGGGAAAAGCTGCACCGAAACTGCGGGCTGCTTTCGGGCCAGAGTTTAAAGAGAGAGAAGATGGATTTCCCGGATTAGCTAAAACTTATGGGATTAAATTTCGAGAAGAACCGAAGGAATTATTATTAGGATTGCTGTATCAAGCGCTGGAACAAAAAGAGGTAGATGTGATTGCTGGAAGTACAACCGACGGTTTGATTCAAAGCTTGGGTTTGGTAGTGCTGAAAGATGATAAGAAGTATTTTCCGCCCTACGAAGCAGTGCCGGTTGTGCGATCGCAAATTTTGGAAAAATACCCAGAATTGCGTCCAGTGCTCGCAGAGTTGGGCGGCAAAATCTCGGAGGAAGATATGCGGAAACTCAACTATCGAGTTGATAAGCAACAGCAAGAAGCGGGACAAGTTGCGCAGGAGTTTTTGCAGCAAAAGTTGGGCGAGTCCCAATACCGTTCACTTAAGACAGTCCACGGAGAAAAAGAATGTGACAAACAGATGCTGCGATTGCTTCGCGAGGACGCTCGCAATGACAAACGGATATTAAGTGAACCGTATTGGGGCGAGTACAAGCTGGTAACTCCCACGAAATAAAGAAGACCCGGCGGTTGAAACCGCGTCTATACAAACAAAACCTGCCTCCGCAGGTTAAAGAACGAACGGTTAAGAAGACCCGGCGGTTGAAACCGCGTCTATACAAACAAAACCTGCCTCCGCAGGTTGAAGAACGAACGGTGAAAATTACGTTATATTCTTCAGAAGACCGGGCGGTTGAAACCGCGTCTATACAAACAAAACCTGCCTCCGCAGGTTAAAGAACGAACGGTGAAAATTACGTTACCTTCTTCAGTCCGCGGAGGCGGACTTCGTTTGTGTAGGCGCGGTTTCAACCGCCGTCTTTCTTCGTTTGTATAGGTGGTTTCAACCGCCGTCTTTCTTGATTAAGTTCCTTTACTCAGCTTCGCTCAGCCTCCGCAAATTCAAAATATCGCTCATCTTTTTAATTTGCATACAAGTCCGCTCGAACTGTTCCTTATCCTCAATATCCATGCACAAGTCAATTAATGCGGGCAAACCGGGATAGGTTTTGACTTGAGCGCTACGGACGTTGACTTTGTTGTCCTTTAAATGCGACAGTACATCGTTGAGAACTCCGACTCGATCGAGAGCTTCAATTTGAATGTTAACAGCATAAGTATTCGGGCGGCTACCATTGCGATCGCCTGAATTCCAACTCACAGGAACTAACTTATCTCCAGGCACATTCTCAACATTTGAACAACCTTGGCGGTGAATCGAAATTCCGCGCAGGCGAGTCACAACTCCAATAATTGGTTCTCCGGGAATTGGACAGCAACAGCCGGCTAAATGATACAACAATCCTTCTACACCTGCGATCGGCGATTTGCTCGGAGATGAACTCGGTGCGGGCTTCGGTGCCGTCGATGCAGGTATTAGCAGGGGCAGTTCCTGGATTCCTCCGGGAGCAGATTCAATTTTTTGCTGCACTTTTACTAAATCTCGGAGTCGATTTACTACGAGATTTAGAGTCACTTCCCCGTAGCCCAAACCTGCGATTAAATCTTCGACGCTGTTGTAGTTGCAGCGCTGAGCCACCGATTGCATGGGGCCCGATTTTAGCAAGGATTCTAGGC
>JAJAYT010000440.1 GCA_026786085.1 Microcoleus sp. CAN_BIN18
ATTTTTCCATTTTTCCTTTGCTATTTTGCATAAAACATCCCGGCCCATCAATATTATTTGTGTGGTGCGGGCCCTTTCCTGGGGGTGGGGGGGGGCCCGCAGCTCCGCCCCCACTACGAACCGTTGTCAGTAGGCTACGACATCTAATGACTAATGACTAATGACTAATTTACAGCAGGCGGTTTCGCTTCGGGAACTTTCGCAGCCGAATGCTGTTTCTTAAATCGATTAAAACCGTAAATTCCCGCCCCAATTACCAGGAAATAAGGACTGTAAGCCAACATCCAAATACTCAAAGCAAACAAACCGAGCGTCAATTCGCCAACAGAATGAGTCGCTTTTCCCCAAGTTTCCTGAACCCGCAAACTGAGAGAAGGTTCGGGTTCTTGCTGAGCCGAGACTGCTGCTTCTAAAGTTAAGTTAATAGTTGAATAGGCTACTTGATTCCGCAAACTTTTTAACTGAGCGTCGATTTGCTCGATCGACTCCCGAATATTGCTCAACTCTTGAGCAGCTTTGAGCACATCGGCGACAGAACCAGATCGCTCCATAATTTTTAACACCATTTCTTCCGATTTGCGCAGATTTTTTAGCCTAGCTTCACTATCAACTAATTTAGTGGTAACATCCTCAGCGGTAAGTCCTCGGTTTTGTACACTTCCGAGTTTGGCCAAAGCATCTAAAGTGGTTTCTAACTTTTCTTGAGGGACGCGAATATCGACGGTTGCTGTTTGGCGGATACTAGAATCGGGCGGCTTTTGGTTTTGGAAACCCAAGATATCGCCTTGCTGTTTTTTCACAATATCGGTAACAGATTTAGTGCTGGCGTCAATAGATTTGACAACTACACTCATTTCGGCTTTTTTAATCAGTTGGGGACGATTTGCGGTCGTTTGTGCTGGTTTTTTGCTACATCAGCACTTCTGGCCTCTCCGGCTGGTGGTGGGGGTGCGGGTGCTGATTTTGGAGCCGATGCAGCAATTTGGTTTTCACCGCTCGCCGAAGGTGCGGCGCCTCCAGTGTTGGGCGGCGAATTTGCACAGCTCGGCAAAGCAATGGCGGATGATAAAGTTAAGAATGCCACGATAGCAAAGCGAGTTGTACTTTTGTTTGCTAGGTTTGGGAAGTGCTGCGAGGAATTGGTTTTGATGTGAGTTTTCATTGGGGTTTTTCCTGTAAAAAAGGTTTGGGTATTGGATTTTATGCTGGTTTTAATTTAAGCTCGAATAGATAGCGTTAGTTTAGCTGATACAAAAATGGAAACGGTAAAGGTTGAAGATTTTTTGATTTTTAACCGCAGATGTAAGTCGAAGGAAGAAGGAAGAAGGAAGAAGGAAGAAGGAAGAAGGAAGAAGGAAGAAGACATACACGGCTAGCTTGAGCGCGATCGATATTTTACGTTTAATTAAGTGGATTTACTTACTCATGACTGATGAATTTGATTCTGATTTTAGCCGATCGCCAACCGAGATCGATCGCCCGGATGTCGCCGTTTTGCGAGAAGAAGCTTGTCTGAAAATTCGCGCCAGCTTGCGTGCGGGGCAGCACGAGATGGCAGATTGGCAAGGCGGCCCCCTTGCGGTTTCGGCGGTTCCAGGGGCCGGGAAGTCTACGGGAATGGCTGCTGCGTCGGCAATTGCGATCGCCCGCAACCGACTTTACAACCGCCGTCAGTTAATTGTCGTGACATTTACGCGATCGGCTGCTGCTAATATTAAAGCTAAAATTCGCCAAAGATTGGCAGAATTGTCTTTATATCAAGGCGGTTTTGCCGTCCACACTTTGCACGGTTTAGCCTTAAATATTGCGATGCGTCATCCCGATTTGTCGGGTTTGAATTTAGAAAATTCAACTTTAGTTACTCCAACTCAAAGTCATCGATTAATTCGCACTTGTGTAGAACTTTGGATGGCAGAAAATCCCCGCAGATATCAAGTTTTGCTGGAAGGACAGCAATTCGATGGAGAGGAAACGGAGAGATTGCGGCGACAATCGGTTTTGCGAACGGAGATTTTGCCGCAGTTAGCTAAAACTGTGATTCACGAGGCGAAATCTTCTGGTTTATCTCCCGAAGAGTTGTTAGAAATGAACGCTGTTGATACTGGGGATGGTTATGAAATTTTAGCGGTAGCTGGCGGTTTATATCAAAAATATCAGGCTTTGTTGAGGAGTCGGGAATTCATCGATTATGACGAGATGATTTTAGCAGCTTTGCGGGTGTTGGACAATCCGGGAGCAAGGGCGATCGAGCAAAAACAAGTATTTGCGGTTTTTGAGGACGAAGCCCAAGACTCGACACCTTTGCAGACTAGGCTTTTGGAAATATTAGCTCAAGATCCAGACCGTCCTAATTCACCTCCCAACTTTATCAGAGTTGGCGATCCAAATCAAGCGATTAATTCTACTTTCACTCCCGCCGATCCGATTTATTTTAACCAATTTTGCGACGACTGCGAAGTAGATCAGAAGTTGGCGACAATGGATAGCGCAGGCCGCAGCACGCAGGTGATTATCGACGCAGCTAACTTTATGTTGCAATGGGTAAATCGCTCCGAATTAGCGGAAACCGAACAGCCTTTTCGCGACCAAACTATTAAACCAGTTCCCAGCGACGATCCGCAAAAAGATGCAAATCCCACTCCCATCGGCCGCGGCTTAGAATTGCATACTCCCCGCGATGTTTACCAGACAGTTGAGTTAATTGGTAAACGGGTAATTGAGTTAGTAGAGGAATTTTTACCTGCGGATTTTGACTGGGGAAGTCATGAGAATAATCTCGAATCTGGCGGTGAAGCGAGCGATGGGGAAACTCGCCCAAAATTGCCATTAGAAAACCTAAAATCGATGGCTATTTTGGTGCGAGAAAATAAACAAGGCAAGTTTATCAAAGAAGTGCTGGAAAATCCCCAAAAACACGGATTAAGCTTTGATTTGCGTAAATACGGGATTAAAATTGAGGATGTCGGAGAGCGAGACAGACATTCTCAAGTGCCTTGGGAAATCTTAACATTGTTGCAATTTCTCGATCGCCCGCACTCACCAGATTACCTGAAAGCGGCATTAAAGATTTTGAGCGATCGGCAACTCATCCCCAAACAAGACTACAATGCTTTTACGACCAGCCCCGAACAATTCCTTTACCCAGGCCCGCTCGACCCGAAACAGTCAGATCCAGTTCTCAAATGTCGCTATTTTTGCTGCGGTTTGCTGCAAGCCCGCTTAGAATTACCGCCCTACCAAATCATCTCATTCTTAGCCTTAGCGCTGCAATACGACCAAACAGAATTAGCAACAGCCGACAAATTAGCAGAACGAGTAGCAATCCAAACAGCCGGCAACAATTTAATGAGCAACATTTTAGAAGTGTTGAGCGAAATTGTTAGTTCCGAAAGATTTGAACCAGTGGATGCAGACGACAAAATAGAAGAACGCTATACCAGCAAAGGTCAACTAACAATTATTACCATGCACAAAGCCAAAGGATTGGATTGGGATTGCGTATTTTTGCCCTTTTTGCACGACCAAACTATCCCCGGAAGTTTGCGAGTTTTGCCACAAGCCAGATTCTTAGGAGATTTCACATTAGCCGAAGTAGCGAGAGCCCAAATTCGAGCAAGTTTGCACGAAAAATATCCTTTACCAAATTTGGCTGAAGCGTGGGAACAAGCAGGTTATTTGAAAACAGCAGAAGAGTTTCGATTGCTTTATGTCGCGATGACGCGGGCGAAAAGTTTGCTGTGGATGGCGGCGGAGAAAAAAGGGCCTTTTAGTTGGAACAAACCGGAGAATTTGCAAGAGCAAAAACCTTGTCCAGTGATGCCTGTTTTGAAGCAGAGATTTCCCGAAAATGTGATATTGTAAAATAGATTTGTGAAACGAACCGCTTTAACAAAAACAACATACCTGTAGGGGCGGGTTTAGCCAAAAATTTGGTATAATGCCAACAATATCTGTACAAAACCCGCCCTCTTCTCTTCTATTTTCTTTTCTTCCTTCGTGTTCTAGCGCTAACGCGCCGCTTCGCGTACTGCGCCTTCGCGGTTCGTTTAAAAAAAATATCATTCAAAAATGAAATATAATTCAATACGGTTCACTTAAGACGGCCAGGGGGTAAAACACTATGAAAAATAGATACTGCGATTGCTTCGTTCCTCGCAATGACAATTTTAAGTGAACCGTATTGAAATATAATTGCCCTAAAACTAGCTATGCCTAATCCAGAAATTCACACAGCTAATATTACATTTCCCAACGGAGATTTGCAAATCGCCGCTTACCTAGCGCAACCCGCAGCAGCAGGACAATTTCCCGCAGTTATCGTGATTCAAGAAATCTTTGGTGTCAACTCGCACATTCGCGAAGTTACCGAAAGAATAGCAAAAGAAGGATATGTGGCGATCGCCCCAGCCATTTACCAGCGTCAAGCCCCCGGCTTTGAAACCGGCTACACCCCCGAAGCGATCAAAATCGGCAGAGAATACAAAGAAAAAACCACAGCTTCCGAACTTATAGGGGACATCCAAGCTGCGATCGACTATCTCAAAACTTTACCATTTGTCAAGAAAGAAGGTTTTGGCTGCATCGGTTTCTGCTTTGGCGGACACGTCGCCTACCTCGCCGCTACTTTGCCCGCAATCAAGGCTACAGCTTCGTTCTACGGCGCTGGTATCGCCACGGATACCCCCGGAGGCGACACTCGGACGATCGCCCGCACAGCCGACATTAAAGGCACCCTCTACGCCTTTTTTGGCACTCAAGACTCCAGCATTCCTTCAGAACAAGTTGACCAAATTGCCGCAGAATTGGAAAAACACCATATTTATCACCGAATTTTCCGCTACAATGCCGATCATGGCTTTTTCTGCGACCATCGCGGCAGTTTCGACGCTACCGCAGCAGCCGAATCGTGGGTGCAGGTGAAGCAGCTATTTCATCAGGAACTTCAACTAGCTTAGAGAGTGGAAGATGGGAGAGGGGGAAATGGGGAGATTGGAGAGTGGGAAATTTTTTCTACTGACAACTGACAACTAAATTACTGACAACTAAATTACTGACATGAATTCCAAATCTACAGGTTCTCATAGCGCAACACCATCCTTTTCAATGGATGATTTTGCTAAAGCCCTCGAACAGCACAATTACGAGTTTCAAAAGGGACAAGTAGTGCGTGGTAAAGTGTTCGAGCACGACTCAAACGGCGCGTATGTTGATATCGGCGGCAAGTCTTCGGCTTTTTTGCCGATCGAAGAGGCTGCTTTGAGAACAATTACGGATTTGTCGGAAGTGGTTCCGCTGGATGAGGAACAGGACTTTTTAATTATCCGGGAACAAGATGCCAACGGCCAAGTTACTTTGTCTCTGAAACAGTTGCAAATTCAGCAAGCTTGGGAAGATTTAGTTCAATTGCAGGAAACCGGTAAAGTTCTTCAGGTGCGGGTTTCTGGGGCGAATAAGGGCGGTGTGACGGTGGATGTTGACGGAATGCGCGGCTTCATTCCCCGATCGCACTTGGCACAACGCGATAACATGGAATCGCTAATCGGTCAATCTTTGACCGTGAATTTCTTGGAGGTCGATCGCGAACGCGAAAAACTCGTACTTTCCCAGCGGATGGCAATTCAATCGAACGCTTTCACTCAGTTGCAAATCGGCCAGTTGGTGGAAGGAACAGTCAGCAGCATCAAGCCTTTTGGCGTGTTTGTGGACTTAGAAGGAGTTAGCGGTTTGCTGCACATCAAGCAAGTCAGCCAAAAATATATTGAAAACCTCGGACAAGTTTTTGCCCCTGGCCAACCCCTAAAAGCCGTGGTGGTTGACCTCGATCAAAGTCGTGGCCGGATTTCGCTTTCTACTCGGGTACTCGAAAATTATCCAGGGGAAATGGTGGACAAAATGGCGGATGTTATGGATACCGCAGAAGAGCGATCGGAACGTGCTCGGAAAACTCTTTCTTAAGTCTTGACAATTTTACTTGTTTACTCGTTTTTTGGCTAAAGTTGGGAACGAGTAAACGAGGGGAAATTTGGCGAAATTAGGGGCATGTGCGATCGGGCTTCATCTCTCTATCCAGAAATGCTATCCCCATTTTTACGGCTTAACAGCCGATGATTTTAATCAAATTTAAAGCAAATTTTAAACAGAGTTTCTGAGTAGGAAAAATAGTCAGTATTAGAAAAATTTAAAATAGAAAGGACAAGTAATGAAAATTCGTGAGGTACTCAAGCGATTAGAAGCGGATGGATGATATGAAGCAAGAATATGAGGAAGTCATCGAGTCATGAAGCACCCTGAAAAATCCGGTATCGTAGTTGTACCAGGTAGTTTTTCAGATGAAGTCGCCATTGGCACTCTCAAAAGTATTTGGAAACAAGCACAACGGTCGGAGGAATAATGAAAGAATATGTTGTAATCTTTGAATGGGCTGGCGCTAACTATTCAGCTTATGTTCCAGATTTGCCTGGTTGTATTTCTACAGGTAAGACACTTGAAGAAACAGA
>JAJAYT010000441.1 GCA_026786085.1 Microcoleus sp. CAN_BIN18
ATATTCACTGGTTTAAGGAAATCGTATTTAATTGCTAAAATCAGCAGTTGATAGGATTCGTGTATCTATTTTTAGAATCCTCTTAATAAGCATTCAACACTTCTGCCGTGAAACAAGTTAATCAACGACTAATGACTAACGACTAATGACTAACGACTAATGACTAATGACTAATGACTAATGACTAATGACTTCTTCTAAATTCCCTTGAGGAGCGATCGCCAATCCCGACAGCGTTTCAAATAAATACGAGCTACGGGATCGCTCGGATTTGTCCGCAAACACTCTTCAAACAATTTTCCCGCTGATCGGAACTCCTTGCGATCGCACAAGAACATAGCTTCAGTATATACGGGCAAATTTGCCAGCTTTGCCATCAAAATTTCTGGCGGATCGGCATCAAATACCTCATAGACTATGACATATTTAGATTTTCCTTTTACCTGTACTTTATCCACAATCCGTATAGCATAATCAGCCGGATTTCGCAACCGTTCCAAAGTCTCCTGAGAAATTAACAGAGGTACGCCGTACTCTTTAGTCAATCCTTCAATCCGAGATGCCAAATTAACAGCATCGCTAATCACAGTGCTGTCCATTCGGCTTGCGCCGCCGACTGTCCCCAGCATCAAAGAACCCGAATTGATAGCAATGCCAATTTGAATCGGGATGTAGCCGATATTTTGACGGTGTTCATTGTAATCAGTCAGGATATTTAGCATCGCAATACCCGCTTTTAGTGCATCATCTGCGCAGTCGCTAAACAGAGCCATAATTGCATCGCCGATATATTTGTCAATAAAGCCGTTATGGCTAGCAATAGCAGGCTCCATCCGCGACAGGTAAGCATTGATAAAATTAAAATTTTCTTGCGGCGTCATAGTTTCCGAAAGCGTTGTGAAGTCGCGGATATCCGCAAACAGCACCGACATTTCTTCCTGCACTTGGTCGCCTAAATTGACATCAAGAATACTTTCATATCCCAATAAATTTAGAAATTGATGCGGCACAAATCGCCCGTAGGCATCAGTTAAGTCTGATTCGGCATCCAGAGATTTTTCCAAATTTTCTTTGAGTTTAAATAGTTCATTAATAAATTTATGGCGCTCGGCTTCAGCTTGTTTTCGTTCGGTGACATCTTGAAAAACTGCGATCGCAAAAGCAACTTTGCCAGCCTCATCAAAAATTGGTGTTCCCCAGCCCTCAATGGGAACTTTCTGGTCGGGTTGATGAACTTCCATATCATCAGTCGTTGTGCTCTCACCCCTCAAAGCTCGGACAATCGGCAAATTCTCAAACGGGTAAATAGTATCAGTTCCCGCTATATAAATTTGATAACTTTCTGACAAATCATCAACAGCATTTAACGGCACAATCCCTTGACCAAGCAACTGTTTTCCCGCACGATTGACGTAGCAAGGTTTGCCCAGAGAATCGAGCACAGCCACCCCGATTGGAATCGCTTCGAGAAACTGAGCCAACTTGATTTCGCCTTCCCGCACCGCTTCCAATGCCCGATTCTGCAACTCACTAGCAAGACTATCAGAATGTTCAGCAGTAGTTTCCAGCAAGATTTCCAGATCCGCTTTTTCTTCCTTCAAGTCTTCCACTTGCTGGCGCAATCTTTCTATCTCCAAAAGTAGCTGTTCTCTAGATGGTTGTTCTTCCAGCATGACCCAAGAATTTGCGCCTCTACTAACAGAAAATTACTCAACAGCCTGCACCTTTAAAATAATCGTTCTTTATACTAATTCCAACTGCAAACTAGGCATTAGGCGCTGCAAATTTTTTAAAGATTTACCTTGCCAAGCTATCCGTTGAGAGCCTTGTACAGCCATTTGCAACCGAGCTTTTTTGCGCACCTCAATAATGAATTTTGACAGCATATTGATGCCAGAACTGTTCAAAAATTCTAACTGCTGCAAATTGAGGGTAATTTTCGCTGGTTCCAGAGAGGCTATGGAGTCCAGCAACTGCACTATCGGCGCGTACTCCGCAGGCCCGCTCAGCCTCAGAGAGCCAACAAAAGTCACGGTTGTCGTTGTTGGATCGTAACAGATCCGGTAATCTTCTGTCTTAATTTCCATTGCAGCCAAAAAAACTCCATTAGATACGATCGATCGCCTGATCGGCTTATACTCTCAATTGCACCATAGTCGTCACCGCAATTACTTCCGGCTCTTTTTGCACAGTCTGGAACTTCCAGCCGATTTTGGTAGTATAATCGCTGAGCATCGTCAGCAAGCCCAATCCTGAACCAGTACAGTTGTCGTCAGCAGCATTTTTTTCCAATTGCTCAATGTACAGCTCGCTCGGCTCGCAAGCCAGCAACTGCTGAATGTAAGCCTGAAACTTGTTCACAGCTTTGGGAGAGATGCTGTTAGCCACTGAGAAAATCACTCCGTCACTCTCTAATTGTAGTTTAATGTCGATCGGGTAATCCGAGGTTTCATCATTAAACTTCATCGCATTTTCTAATAACTCATTAGCAATGTAGCTGACAGCGCTTTTAATTTCAGCTTGTCTGTTAATTGTCGATGGTTCGTCTTCATTTCCTGGGAAAAAACTCGTCAAGTAGTCAGCCAGAAAATCCGCAGATAAACCGTTATTTCGCCACCGCTGCTTGAGGGGGATCGAACTCGGGGAAAATCCAATTATTAAGTATTCCTGGCTGGGAGTTGGCTCGATGAAATCGCCGAAAGTCTGAATCATGTCCATTACCAATTACTAATTACTAATTACCAATTACCAATTACCAATTACTCTAGCTTCTCACCGCTACTTTAGTTAGCTATTTTTGTTTGAGTACCAGCAATGTGATGTCATCAAAAACTTTTTGTTCCCCAATGTGCGATCGCACGTCGTCGATTACAGCGTGCCTGATTTCTATGGCCGTTTGCTGCCAATTAATCTGTATTACCTCAATTAACCTCTCTAAACCATAAAGCACTTTATCCATATTTTCAGCCTCCGTAATCCCGTCAGTGTACAACACTACCACATCTCCTGAATGCAACTGCACAACTGTTTCAGCAACAAATTCAGCAATATTTGCATCCAGCCCGATCGGGAAACCCAAATCGATCGTATCAAACCGCTCGACAGAACCGTTACACCGCACCACAATCATTTCCTCGTGCTGGCCGCTCAACTTCAGCATTCCCTCGTGATAGTCTAACAAAGCAAGGCTGGCATTTTTATCGCATTTCATCCGCTGCACGTTATCATAAATTGCACTATTAATAGCACTTAAAAATCTCACCGGATCTGGTTCGTTGTAGGCGAGCAAAGTTCGGACTGCCGTTTGAAGCATAATCATTAAAACGCCGCTTTCCAATCCGTGTCCCGTCACATCGCCAATCCCAATTTTCACTCTACCTTCGTGCTGGAGCACATCGTAATAGTCGCCGCCTACTTCCTCAGCAGCCTCCATAAATCCTGCAATATCTAAGCCAATAACTTCCTTCAGTTCTAAATCTTTCGGTAGCAGCATTTGCTGAATCTTGCGAGTGACATCAAGTTCGGCGCTCATCCGTATATTTTCAGCTTTTAGGCGATCGTTGAGAACAGTAATTTCTTGGTTAGCATAAACTAAGGCATCGGCAATTTTGTTAAACGAACCCACAACTTGTCCGAGTTCATCTCTGTTATCCAAAACAATTTTGTGGTCTAGATTGCCGCTTGCCATCTTTTTAGAGGCTTCGTCCAGCACAAATACAGTTTGCATAACTGCCCGGTAAAAAGATACAAATAAATAAATAACTATTGCTAAAATTGTTAACACAAAAATAGCAATTATGCGCTTTCTTGCAACAAAACTATCAATCCGCTTTTGCAGGAGAAAGTCTAATTCAGTGAGACTTTCGTCCCACAGTTCAAAACTCGAAGTCAGAACTCGATCGCTGCCATCTAGATAAGCATAATATTCCACTACGGCTGTGGGATAAATCAGTTTATCTAGTTGCCCAGTTAGCTGTTCTACTACCGCATTAAATTTCCTCAAAGACTCGCTTAGTTTCGGTCGCAGATTCCCGTGAGGATTATTGCTAAATCCTACCTCCATATTGATTGCTAAATCCTGATTGAGTTCTCTCAATTTGCCCGCCAAAGTAATCATTTGCGCTCTTTCCTGTGGTGTGGCATCGGAACGCGCGCTACTTTTTTGAGAAATTAGCCTAATTTCTGACAAGACTTTTTGCATTTCTGGAAGCTTCAGTAAAGTGGCATCCATCAAATAATAGGTATCTAGATCCGGGTCTAATATTAGATTGGAAGTGTCGCCGACGTGAACGCTCAATCTATTAATATATGCTATTATTTTATAATATACAACATCGTAGGTTTCTAAACTCCACTGGCTGCGACGGAGTTTAAAATTTTGCCAGTTTTGATAAAGATGATTAAATTTGTCGCTGCTAATTAAAATCTTTCCTAGTCGGCGGTCTGTATTTTCCAGAGCTTGAAAGTTTTCCTCTATCTTAGCTTCTAAATTTTTGGTGGCATCGAGATTGGTTAAATTGCGATTTAAATCCTGATAATTTAACAGTTGAAGCTTCGGTATGTATTCCCTCAACTGTCGCAGCGGGCGCAGATATTCATTACCGTAGATTTCTTTTTGGGCAAAATCAACCCTGCTGTTAATTTCGGAAATTAGCAGGTATATGACCAAGGTTAACGGCATGGCAAATAGAAAACCGATTAAGGTAAATTTTTGAGGATAGCTCAGTCGATTCATTAAATGGATTCCCAGGGATTTTCTGTTCATAATCAATACATTTCAACAAGATTGTACTAAAAAAGTAGCTATCGCTACTAAAATAGTTTCGACGATCGCTCTTCAAAAACAGAATGCTACAATTAATCAGCGATAGCTGGCTTAATTTGTAATGCGTTCCCATCCAGTTGCAACAGATTGTGCGGTATCTCTTTGATATCAAAGGCTTAGCTCGCATCCCACAGTCTAAAACACCTTTAGCAGTTTTGGCAGGATGAATAGTCATTTATACTGATATTTTCTGCCAGAATCAGATTTTTTTCAGAATATTTATTTATGCCTAAGTTTTTCTTGATACCGCGAGAGTACGAGTAAAAATTAAGTAATAACTAGGTAGTGCAAGTTTCCACAAAATACGAGTGTTGGCAGTGAGTATGAGATACTTGCACTGCGCCAGCAGTCAAATGGGTTCTGGACAAAGGAACCAACGGCACCAGCAAAAGTGTCTAAATAAGTATCTGGAGTTGAGTGCAAGTCGAGCGATCGCACAAGAGTGTAAAGTGAGGCAGAGGGCATATGATAAAACGAATCTCCAACAATAACTCTCAAAACAGTCAAAACCGAGGTAAAAAGCAGCCCAATCCTTTAATATTGGCTTTGGTGTTGACAGGAATTCTGGCCTGGGAAATGTATCCGGCGCTAATCCACACCGCTGCGGCTAACGCGGGCGGTCTCCAACATTCCCTCGCCCAGTTGGAAAGCCAAGAGCAGCCAACGGCGGTGTCCCCAAAAATTAGCTATTCTGGATTGGCACTAAATAGTTTAATTTCCTCTCCGGGCAATTTGGCGGAGAGTACGCGCCAAAATCCCCCGAACCAATTGCCCGCAACCTTAGCAGCAGCGGTTCGCCAAGACTTGTCGCGCCAAACTGGAATTGCTGCTGACAAGTTGAAAGTAACTGAATCGAAACTGCAAAGTTGGCCGAATACTTGTTTGGGGCTGGCGAAGGCTGATGAAATTTGCGGCCAAATGATTGTCGAAGGTTGGCGGGTTGTGGTTTCTGATGGTCGCCAAACTTGGGTTTACCGCACCAATGCTAGGGGAAATGTGTTGCGCTTGGAAAAGAAAGCAGGTTAGGAAAATCTTAGCCTGTGAGATGAAAAATAAGTTTCCTTTTGGAACAGGCTTTCCGGCCTGTTCCACAAAGAGTAATTTTTCTTGGGAATGTCTTGTGGGGCGGGCTTCTTGCGTGCCCACTTACATCAATTTGTGAGTTTTTTTCTTTCTATAATCCCGCCGCCCAACAGTACATC
>JAJAYT010000442.1 GCA_026786085.1 Microcoleus sp. CAN_BIN18
CGTTTCCCAAATTGCCCAGTGCTGCACCTTCCCCTATGCGGTATTTAATTTCGCGGGCGATCTCTAAACTCTGCTGTGAATACTCAATCGCTTTGGCATAGTTGTCCAGAGAGCGATAAGCGACTCCCAAATTGCCCAGTGTTATAGCTTCCCCAAGGCGGTATTTAAGTTCGCGGGCGATGGCTAAACTCTGCTGTAAATACTCAATGGCTTTGGCATAGTTGCGCAGATTTAGATAAGCACCTCCCAAATGCCCCAATGCTACACCTTCCCCTATGCGGTCTTTAATTTCGCGGGCGATGGCTAAACTCTGCTGTAAATACTCAAGGGCTTTAGCATCGTTGCGCAGAGAGAGGTAAGCGAGTCCCAAATTGCCCAGTGCCGTACCTTCACTTTTGCGGTCTTTAAGTTCGCGGGCAATCGCTAAACTCTGCTGTGTATACTCAATGGCTTTGGCATAGTTGCCCAGATATTCGTAAGCAAGTCCCAAAATGCGCAATGCTAAACCCTCTCTTTGGCGGTTTTTGAGAGCGCGATAAATTTGCAGTGCCTGTTCCCAAGAATTCAGCGCTGCGGGCAACTGACCTGTCTGATACTGTTGAATCCCCTGCTGAAACAGCCGATCGCCCTCTGCTTGACTAGCATCCGTAGTTTGAGCAACAACCGGGAGTGAGAAATGCGGAGGAATGTAAAAGCCAACAGACAAAAGGCAAAAGGCGAGGGGAAACAGGAAGCCCGATCGCACTTTACAATTACTGAATTTGAGCAGTTTTAGCGAGAAAGGCTGCATGGGATTTTAGGGTTTGGGTTGCGGGAGTTGGCGTTGTTGTTCGATCGCTCTTATTTGTCGCAATCGATCGCTCCAATCTTTCAAAGGTTCAGCTTCCGAATTAGCCAGAGAATCTAGCAATTCCAGCACAGGCGTTTGGTTTTGAGAAGTTTCAGAGGCTTTGCGCGCTTCGGCGATCGCGTCATACCATAGCCCAGCCTTCGCATACAAATCGATCCGCTGTTGGGGAGTTGACGCGGCTGCAAGTTGAGTCTGCAACGATTCAGCAGGCTGCACCACTTGGATTTCTGCCGTCGCCACCACATTCCTCGAAGGAACATTCCGATCGCAGACCAACACCACTTGCCACTGATAGGATTGCCCGATCGACAGTGGGGGCAGATTTGGGGGCAAAGCAACCGACATAATTCCTGGCTGACTCTCCATGTCGGTTTTGTAGAGCAGTTGTCCCGTGCGAGTAAACAGCCGGAATTGCAACGGACGAGAAGTGCGATCGGGTACAAACCAGGTAAAAGTCGGATGCCCAGAAATCGTCTCTCCCACATGGCTAAACGGCACTAAGGCAGTCAATCTCGCCGATGAATTAGCTTCGCAAGTGCGATCGCGAGTCGTGTTTGTCCCAGTTTCTTTCGGCGCAGAAGGCTTTTTAGGGGGAGTGTATTGTGCCAGCGCTACAGGAGCGATCCAGAACGAAACACTCAGGATTAAACTCGTAATGACCGCAGAGTATATGGTTCGACGCTTCAATCCGTGAGTCATCATCTGAATCCTCTCTGTAACTATCTTTTACTTTAATTAGCAATAGAAAAACATAATAGAGGACTGCCCGCAAGCTTTGTTTGCGGGAAGGTGCAAAGATATTGGGAATGGGTAATTGGGCGAAGCGAAGCGGAGGGATGGGGCATTGGGCATGGGGCATTGGGCATTGGTAATCAATCACCAGAACCAGCGCCGTTTTGCTGACCAAGTTAATTCGCACACTATTCCCCTCGGTTGATTCGGGTAGCGCCGAAACGTTCCGCCTAATTGTTTGGCTAAGTTCTTTGCCAACTGTGTGCCTAATCCTGAAGGTTGAAGTTTAGAGTTGATATCTTCGGTTATCTCCTTGTCGCATTTCGTTTCAGCGGAATTAAGCGCTTCTGTATCAGACAGTTTCCCCCTGCCATTATCAGCTACTCGAATCACTTGCCGATCGCCTTCTTGAGTACAAATTACAGTTAAGCGAGTCGCTTCGATCGCGTGTTTGCCAACATTGCAGAGCGCTTCTTCGAGAAAGCGGCAGAGTCCTCGCTTGTGTTCCAACCGCAGATGCGAGGTGTTCAAAGGATCGAACTGTACAATTTTGAATTTGATCGTTTTGAGGTAGGGCAATTCTTGTTCGAGTGTGTTGGAATAGACCTTGTAGAGCAATTCATGCAACGGGGCTTGTAACGCTAATTCGATCGCACTTCCCATCCGCAAATGCGGTTCATCGGCGATCGCATCTCGTTGCACCGAGCCATAAACGGCTCGTAATTCGTGACTCAGGCGTTGCAACTCCGGTAGAAATAACGGCGGTGTGGCTTGTTCTTGAGCGGTTCTCAAAATTCCCACCAAAGTTTGTAACGGGCCGCTATGAATGGCATTAAAGGTCTGCTCGATCGCAAATTGACGTTCTTCCAACCGCAGTCGGAGTTCCTGTTCGTGGCGATAAAATAACGCTGCCATCAACCCAGTCCCATTCAACACCAGCACCAATAACACAGGTACGATCGGCACCCACCACCCCAACAGAATTAATCCGTAACAGATCGCGATCGGGCTAATACTGGCGATTAAGAGCCCCAACAAAATTTTCCAGGGCAAGTGCAGAAACCGCCCCAAACTCATCCCCAAGAGTCCCCAGACCACAATCCAGAGCGTTTCCCAGCCATCCGCCCAAACCCGAATCAACGATCGCCCATCAAGTACCGCGCTAATAATCTGGCTGGTAGCGTGGGCCTGCATTTCGACTCCGTAAATCCGTCCGGGATTGATGCCTGCGATCGCACCTGAACTTGCCAAATCCTTCGCGCTAAAAGACATGATCCCAATCAGCACAATTTTGCCTCGAATCCAATCCGGGTTTACCTTTCCCGATTTGATTTGCGAGAGAGAAAGCACGCGAAACGGCAGTTTCCCGCTGCGAACATTCAGCAAAATCTGGTTTCCGTTGGCATCCGCCCCCACATATCCGCCGGAATTGGGTTGAACTCTGGTCAATTCGGTACTACCAAAACGTATCGCGTATTGATCGCGAATTCCACTGCCCAACTTAATTTTTCGGGCTGCTAAATAGCGTTTTGCCAACTCGATAGTGAACGAATAACGGTAATCCTGCTGGGGGTTGTGAGCGCCCAATAAACTACGACGCTGATAGCCATCGTCATCCAGAACCGTATCTGCAAAGCCAACCTGTTCCGATGGCAGCGCGGGCGGAGGTTCCACGGTAAAGCCATTGCGATCGGGCAGAGCAATCTCGACTCCGATCGTATTTTTGCTGCTGCGAAACACCGATGTTAGTTCAGCATTACCCGGTTCAACCGGAATATCGCGGACAATATCCAGCCCGATCGCGATCGGTTGATAAGTCTGCAACCGTTTGAGTAAATCGGCAATATCGCGATCGGGAATCGGATAAGTTTTGGCCCGTTGAATATCTTCCTCAGTAATGCCGACAATTACAATCCGTTCATCCATTGGCTCAGGAGGACGCAGCCGCAAAAATCGATCGAACGCCACCAACTCCAAAAACTGAAGCGCACCGCTCAATCTAGTCATCATCACAGCGACAATCACCATCAACCCTGGAAGCGATCCGCGCCGCCAAGTCGTAACCTCTGTTTTCGCCGCTTGCCATCGATCGGGCTTCATCTCGTTTCCGGTTGCATCAGTATTGTTCAAATGTCCAAACAGTTAACAATCAACAGTTAACAATCAACAGTCAATCAATTAATCCTGCTTCCCTAGCCCGCACTTCCGTTTGAATCCGCAGATTTTTGTCATCTTCGGGATATACTTCTAGCACATCTCGAATCTTATACCAGTAGTATTGCACGGTGCGTTCGGAAACATTCATTCGTTTGGCGATCGCAATATCCTGTAAACTCTCTTGAAAAGCAAATTGCAACACCTGCATCCAGGCGGGTTTGAGTTGCAGCCCATTGCGAATCTCTCTGGGTGTATAAATCCGCTCATGCAGCGCCCAATCGACCATCTCCAGCAAGTCTTTCATCGGCTGACTCTTGTCAACAACTGTGAATCCGCCCATGTGATTGTCGATCGACGGTTTCAGCCAAACTAAAGTCCGAACATGAGCGCTCTGCACTACAATATTCAAACTTGGATACTGCTCCATCAGCGTTTTGAGGAGTTGAAGCCCTGAATTGGCCTGGGCGGTTTCGCCCATCGCCTCTGGCATCACCAAATCCACGATCGCCAGATTCGGGGTTGTCTGCGCTATTTGCTCAAGGGCTTCCTGAGCCGTTGAAGCTGTCACAATCTCTACTTCTGGATACTCCTGCCTCAGAATATTAAGCGTACCGCCTAAAACCATCGCATGATCATCCACGACTAAAAATGTTCGTTTCTCCGGTTCAGGTAAAATCTGGGGCATAGTTAATTCGTTGGCACACAACATCGTCAGTTTAGGTAATCCGTCCTATTCTTACAATAGAGGCATTACCGGGCTTCCGTCCTGCATCTGTCCGCCAAATGTGGTTGTGGATGTCAGCAACGAGAATTGCACTAAAGCGCAGTTCCGGTAAAATCCGCACTTCATCAGAATTATTCATCACTCTCCTCTCTTCCTCTGCGTACTCTGCGCTCTCTGTGGTAAAATCATTCCGATTCCACCACCTCCCCGATCCCGTCGCAGCAACGAGAGAAATATTCCGCATCTTGAAACCGGGTGGTAAACTGGTAATTATCGATAGCGATGCCGATCTGTTTTGGCTGACAAATCCACCCCTGTCAGTCCAGATTGTTAGGGAGAAATTTAAGCAGGTAATGGCATCTCGAAACGGCAATTTGTCGATCGGGCGAAACCTGTGCCGCATTCTCAAACAAGCTGGATTTGGTAGCGTCGATTTAGAAGCAGTTGTCAGCCACAGCGATATCATCGGAATTGAATCGTTTGAACCTTTGCTGGACTCCGGGCCCATTTTACAAATGGTCAAACAAGGGTTGATTTCCGAGTCGGAAATAGAAAGTTATCTGGTTTCGCGGGATGAGTTTGTCGCTGCGGGCGATCGACTAATGATGAGTTTTTGGTTGATGGCTTGCGGGGAAAAAAATCAATAGACATCTCGAATAACTCTCAAACTTCCTCCCCGCAATAGACTTGAATTGCATAAGTCTTAGATTAACACATAAACCGCAGATGTAAGGCGGATAAACACAGCTCGACGCAGATAATTGAAGGAATTCAAAGTGAATGAAAGCAATAAGTCTAATGACTAATGACTAATGACTAATGACTAATGACTGATGACTCCCTTCAACCTTCCGCTTCTTCCTTTGTGGAACAGGCGTCCCGCCTGTGGTAATTTATTTCTACTGCAAATACCCAATCCAAGCCGGCAGAACATCCGGCGAACCGTACCACTTCCCCGGAGAACGAGGCGAATGCCACACTCCCTCCAACACCAAATTTTCGGCCCCCTCCAAAAGAGCAGCTTCCACCGGCGTAATTCCATCCCCCCAAGTTTCGCCCTTCCCCACAGTCAACTCGTAACTCTTATAAGCCAGCCAAGTCTTTAAACCGGGCTTGCCAAAAACAGCTTTCCCAGCAGCACACACGTAACGCACCTGCGGGTGAAAAGCTCCCGGATAGTGAATTTTGACAAAATCTAGATTTTTGCGCGTCCAGCGCTCTTGAGAGACGTGCGGCGTGCCTAAAGTGATTAAAGTGTTGACAGATGGGTGAGCGTTCCACAAACCCGCGTCCTCCAGCACGTCGCCGTGAATGGTGTAAGGCTTTTCGCCCAAATAAATCCGAGAAATCCAGCCGCCGGCGGAATGACCGATGAGATTGATCTGTTGGCCGCCGTATTGCTGTAACATTTGTTTGATAGTACGATCGAGCTGCCGCAAAATTGGCACCATCGATCGCCCGCCAAAAGTCGGCAACCAATCTCGCTGGCTCAATGGTACTGTTACTGTTGGGAAACCTCGATCGACTAAAGATTTTTCTAATTCCCGATAATCCGAAGCAGCAGCAAAATATCCTGGTAAAATAACGGTGGGTAATGGCATTGTCAATTTTAGGTTTTAGACTATAGATTTTGCGGCCTGGGTGCTACGATCATTTTTTTAGCTCAAAAACGCTTACCGAAGCATCTTTGGGACTGCTAACATCTAGCTGGTTAAACTTTTTGCTTGGGGAATATCTACTTCTATGGCTCGCGAGCCGATTCCGACATTGTATTTTACCCTAGTTGTCGTTCACTTAGAAGACCGCTTTCTATTGGTACAAGAGCGCAAGTACGATCAGCAGTGGTATCTCCCAGCAGGGCGAGTGGAAAAAGGAGAGACTTTGCTAGCATCTGCTATGCGGAATACCGTTGAAGAAGCCGGCATTTCTGTGATCGTTGAAGGAATTCTCAGGGTAGAGCATACGGTGATGCCTAGGGGTAATGTGCGCCTGCGAGTCATTTTTGTGGCTCGCCCTGAAGATAAAACACCACCCAAGAGCAAGCCGGATGAGCATACTTTGTGTGCTGGTTGGTATTCTCTCAAAGAGTTAGACCAGTTGTCGCTGCGGGGAGAAGAAGTTCGGGAAATGTTTCAGTATATGGCAAGTGGCGCTCCAATTTATCCGATCGACTTGCTCAGCATCGAGGGCGCTCCTTTTAAAACTTACCGCTATCGCTGGTAAGATTGTGAATTTGGGATTGAATAATTTAGTGCTAAAGATGAATCCGGTTTTGTAACCGAATTGGAAACAAAGGTCGAGATCACCAATAATCCCTGTTTAATTAACTAATAGAGTTTGCCAGCCAGGAAAGGACGGCATTGCAACGGCTTTTTTTGTGACAGTATACTGGCGATCGGGCAATTTTGAGTACGATCGTGCTATACTTATACCTTTAAATTGCCAATTTCTGAATTTTACCCGCTCCCATAAAAAAATATCGATCACAAATAACCAATACCAATTACCAATTACCAATTACCAATTCTCCACGGTCATGACTGACTCTTCTTCCCTAGCCAACGCCCTTTCCGAGCCGCTGCGCCAGCCTTTTTGGTGGGCAGCCCTAGCTTCTGTCGGTCTTCACGGAGTACTCGGAGTAAGCGCACCAACGCTCTCAAGCCTAATCTACGGTGGCAATTCATCAAAAAATCTGCCTGGTTCCGTCGGCTTGATACAACTAACTCCCGCAGAAGTCGCCCGCCTGCCACAAACAATACCACCGCGACCATCCAATACACCGTTCTCGATCGCACCAGTTCCCCTTCTACCCCCGCCCAACTTAGCACCGTCCTTGCCCCCCGCACCTGGTGCAGTCAACTTACCCGCCCTGCCACCGGGAATGCCCCCTCCTGGATTCTTTCCCCCTTTCCTTCCTCCCCCTCTGGCACCGGAGACAGCCACCTCAGCCCTGCCGCCTCCTAAAACTCCATCGCAAAACTTCCCAGCCCCCCCTCTGAAAACACCCACTTTCCTCCCGCCACCCCCGGGCGGTGGCATTCAGATTTTCCCGCCATTGCCCGGTAACTTCGATCGCAATATCCCACCACCACCATCACCGGAGACGGGATTGCCTCTGTTTCCTCCAGGCGGATTGCAACAAGATGAAGGGCAGACACTCCAAGAGAGGATAGCTAGATCCAGAATACCCGGGCTTTCAGATCCCAATAATATTTCTTCCCCT
The DNA here is from genome assembly GCA_026786085.1 of Microcoleus sp. CAN_BIN18. Lineage (GTDB taxonomy): Bacteria > Cyanobacteriota > Cyanobacteriia > Cyanobacteriales > Microcoleaceae > Microcoleus. The sequence continues at coordinate 7,687 of JAJAYT010000442.1, forward strand.
GACTACCCAGGTTATCAGAATCCTGATGCCAAGCGAGTACCAAAATTGACTCAAAAAGATCCGAATAAAAGGAATCTGATCACAGAAACTCCCGAAGAAAAAAATAGGAGGCAACAATTTGAAGCAGGACAGCGACAGCTAGGAGGGCCGGGACAACCAGATTCAAATATATCCAGCAACAGAGAAACACAGCTTGCTGCTACAAGTACCTATATTGCTTTGTTTGAAAGATTCAGAACAGCTTATCCCGACTTGGAAATGACGGGGCCAACTCCTGTGAATGTCCCTTATCCCGCAGCAGCTTGTTCGCAAAAACTCGAAGGAGTAGCAGTTTTTGGAGTAGTTGTCAATCCCCAAGGCTCGATCAGGGCCGAGCTTCAGCCGATCGTCCAGACGGGTTACAGTATTCTGGACAATGCAGCTAAAACTGCAATTACCAACCCTTCTCTAACAACATTTTCAGCAGCAAGTGTGCACAAGCTTTACCAGTTGGCTGTGCCATTTAAGTACGACGAAAAAGTTTGCAGCGGTATTCCATCCACCCGTCCCAGCCCAGCAGGCCAGCAGCCGCCAGCGATAGCGCCGACAGAGCTCAAACCAACAGGTCAGCCAGCCTCTCCAGCGCCTGCTGAAGTGAAACCGCCACAATTTGAGAAGCCACCGGCCGGCCGGGCCAAGCCGCAGCCAGAGGCTAAACCGTCGCCTTCACCTCAACCGCAGCCAGCCGCCAAACCGTCGCCCTCACCTCAACCTAAGCCAGCCGCCGAACAGTCTCCGCCTTCTCCAGAACCTGCGCCTTCTCCGGCGGAAGTGTCGCCTTCTCCAGAACCTGCGCCTTCTCCTGCTGAAGTGTCGCCTTCTCCAGAACCTGCGCCTTCTCCGGCGGAAGTGTCGCCTTCTCCAGAACC
>JAJAYT010000443.1 GCA_026786085.1 Microcoleus sp. CAN_BIN18
GGATATGCACGACCGCTTAGCAATGACGCTGCAAGATGACCTAACAAACCGCATTGTGAAAACAGGAGTCAGAGGTGTTTTGATAGAAATTTCTTCCCTGGAAATTGTAGATTCTTTTATCGGTCGTATTCTTAATAATATCGCTACTATGTCGCGAATTTTAGATGCGGAAACAGTTGTAGTCGGGATGCAGCCAGCGGTTGCAATCACGCTGGTTGAATTGGGGCTTTCGCTGACAGGAGTTCGCACAGCTTTAAACGTTGAAAAGGGAATGAATTTGTTGCAAAAGTCCCTGGGTTTGTCTGCTAATGAGAAAGCGTAAGCAGTTGACAGTTGACAGTTGACAGTTGACAGTTGACAGATGAGTGCGACCTCTACATAGAAGGAAGAGGATTGGAGTAATGAATAGTTTTCTTTTAATTTCTCGCCTTCAAGGGAGAGGCTTTCAACCAATTTTTTCTGGTGAGCAGTTGATTAATTGTCCCGTGAATTAGGCAGGTGGAGTAAAGAAATCTGGTTTGTTTCTAGATACCTTGTTGACAAACTCAAGATTTCTGAGAATGGGAAAATTGGTTGATTAGCGTAAGTCATATTTTTGTGGAGAAGTTCTATTTTGGTACAGTAGCCGCCATGTCAAAACGTGAGACATTAGAAATTCGATCGTCCTCCGATATAGTCCACGTCCGACAGCAAGTGCGAATTTGGGCTGTAGCAATGGGATTCGGTTTAGTAGACCAAACGAAAATCGTTACCGCAGCGAGCGAACTCGCCCGCAATACTGTAGACTACGGTAAAGGGGGAACTGTAACTCTTGAAACGCTCGAATCAGGCAGCCGCAAAGGGCTGCGGTTGATATTTGAAGACAAGGGCCCGGGAATTCCAGACATCGCATTGGCAATGACTGACGGTTATACTTCTAATCATGGTTTGGGTTTGGGGCTCAGCGGTTCTAAGCGGTTGATGCACGAATTTGAGCTGGTTTCTCAAGTGGGTGAGGGGACTAAAATTGCGATCGTCCGCTGGCGATGAGTGGGGAGATTGGGAGATTGGGAGATTGGCGAGAAACCGGGTTTCTACGAGTTTTGCATTGAGTGACGATAAATCTCGAAAGAAACCGGGTTTATGAAATGAATGAGGGGAGAGAAACCGGGTTTCTACGATTTTTTGGTTGAGTGATGATAAATCTCGAAAGAAACCCGGTTTCTGAAACTAATGACTAATGACTAATGACTAATGACTAATGACTAATGACTAATGACTGATGACTGATGACCAATGACTAATGACTAAGGACTAAGGACTTTTTAAATGCGCGCTAGCTTCAGATTAGAACTATAAAATAATGATAAATGCCATAGCCCTGCCCGTAACAGAAGAAAGTCAAGTCGGAGAAGCGCGGCGCATCGCAGTCGCCCTAGCGGCGGAAGTTGGATTTAATGAGACCGATCGCGGTAAAGTGGCAATTGTGACCACGGAAGCAGCAAAAAACCTGGTCAAACACGCCCGCGAAGGAGAACTTTTGCTGCAAACGGTAAAAACAGCCGCAGGATATAGCATTGATATAGTAGCGCTAGACCGAGGGCCGGGAATGGCAAATGTTGGTCAGTGTCTGCGGGATGGTTTTTCGACTGCGGGAACTCCGGGAACGGGACTCGGTGCGATTAAACGCCTCTCTAATTTTTTTGATATTCATTCTGTACCGAAACTGGGGACAGCTTTATTAATGCGGCTCTCTCCGACCCAAAATCGCCGGGAAGCTTCCGAAAACCGGAATTACTTGGAATTTGGGGTTGTCCACTTGCCGAAAGCTGGAGAGCAAATTTGTGGCGATTCGTGGGCGACAGAAAATCACCTTGACAAAAATTTGATTTTAGTTGCAGACGGGCTCGGCTACGGGGGTTTAGCCCAGGAAGCGTCACGGGAGGCAGTGCGGGTGTTCCGGGAAAACGCTAAACTTGGGCCGAAAGCAATTTTAGAGAAGGCGCACCCTGCTTTAAAAGATACCAGAGGAGCGGCTGGGGCGATCGCCCAAATCGATCGTACTCACCAAACAGTTTGTTTTGCGGGAATTGGCAACATCTCTGGTGTAGTGTTCACAGATAACCAAACCCGCAGCATGGTTTCCTACAACGGTACTGTTGGACATCGGATGCTAAAAGTAGCAGAATTTGTCTATCCTTGGTCGCCACAGTCCTTGCTAATCATGCACTCTGACGGTTTGGCGACTCAGTGGGATTTAAATCGCTATCCCGGTTTAGCCACGAGACATCCGGCTTTAATCGCAGCCGTACTCTACCGAGATTTCAAACGTACTCGCGATGACATGACAGTTGTAGTAGTCAAGGTAAGACAACCAGCGTGATACCAGTTCCCCAAAAGAATGAAACTGCTTTGTGAGCTCTAAACCATGATAGTCATCAGTGATTCCCCAATCGAAAATCGAAAATCGAAAATCGAAAATGGCATGATTTACCCAATCCTGACGACGGAAGTCCGCTTTGAACAAGACATCGTACAAGTACGCCAAAGAGCTCGCCAAATTGCTAAGGGGCTAGGATTCGATTCCCAAGCACAAACCCGCATCGCTACAGCAGTTTCTGAAATTTCCCGCAATGCTTTCAAATATGCAGGTGGCGGCAAAGTAGAATTTATTGTGGAAGGGGAATCGCCCCAAATTTTTCTGACTCGGATTTCTGACAATGGGCCGGGAATTGTTGATTTACCCGCTGTTTTGGGCGACAATTTTCGATCGCAAACTGGCGCGGGCCTTGGTTTAGCAGCGGCGAAACGGTTGATGGATGATGTGCAAATTGAGGTAGCGCCCGATCGCGGAACTGTCGTACAGTTAATTAAGCAGTTTTCTAAACAGATGCCTGCGCTAAGTGCGATCGAACTAAATAAATTAGTTGACAAACTAGCGCGCCAAATTCCCGAAGATCCCTATGCGGAAATTCAGCAGCAAAATCAAGAATTGCTGCGCACTTTAGACGAACTCCGCCAGCGTCAAGAAGAACTCGTACAATTAAATCAAGAACTAGAAGATACCAATCGCGGAGTCGTGGCACTTTACGCAGAATTGAACGACAAAGCTGAATCTCTCCAGCGACAGGGCGAACTCAAAACCAGCTTTCTCTCCAATATGAGCCATGAGTTTCGCACTCCGCTAACGGCAATTATGAGCATTTCCGAAATATTGTTACATCGCCTCGACGGAGAACTTTCAACCGAACAGGAAAAGCAAGTAAATTTAATTCACACATCCGCCGAATCTCTCGCAGAACTTGTCAACGACTCGTTAGATTTAGCGAAAGTGGAAGCCGGAAAAGTAACGGTTCGGGTGGCTGAGTTTGAAGTAGAAGATTTGTTCAGCGCGCTGCGGGGAATGATGCGCCCTCTGCTACCACAAAAATCTCCTGTAAGTCTAATTTTTGAAGTTCCAGAGGAACTTCCAACTCTCACCACCGACGAGGGAAAAGTTGCTCAAATTTTGCGCAATCTGATTTCTAATGCGCTCAAATTTACTGAAGCTGGCGTTGTTCGAGTTGCTGCGGAAATCGGAGATGAGGGAACAGTTACTTTTTTAGTTTGTGATACGGGCATAGGCATTCCCCCAGCCGACCAAACGCGGATTTTTGAAGAATTTGTTCAGATTGAAAATCCCTTGCAGAAGCACGTTAAAGGCACGGGATTGGGATTGTCTCTGTGCAAGAAAATGGCAAAGTTTCTGGGGGGAAGCATTGAAGTCAAAAGTTCGCCGGGAGTGGGTTCGACTTTTTTGGTCAAATTGCCGATCGCCTATACTCCAGATATAGAAGAACCTGTGGAAATGCCCGCAGCCAAGGGAGATGAAATACCGCTTTCGATCGCAAATTCTCGTAGCGCGGGCTCCGGGCCATCGCCGGCACAGGATGCAGCAGCAAAAGTTTTGATTGTGGATGATCAAAAAAAGTTTTCGGTATTTGCCCAAAAAGTTGCGGGCAGAAATTAATTGTACTGCGATCGAAGTCGCCAACGGTGCTGAAGATCGGACGTACGGTTGAAACTGTGTCTACAAAAACGTAGTTTATTTAATTTGCGATAGCATTTAACGTTTGTGCTGTAAGATGTAGCAGAAGACTGGGCGGTTGAAACCGCGTCTACACAAACAAAACCCGCCTCCGCGGGTTGAAGA
>JAJAYT010000444.1 GCA_026786085.1 Microcoleus sp. CAN_BIN18
ATCCGCCGCATTCGCCAAGAATTGCCCGGATGTCACGTAATTTTGGGAGTTTCTAATATTTCCTTTGGCTTGAATCCGGCGGCGCGGCAAGTCTTGAATTCCATGTTTTTGCACGAAGCGATGCAGGCGGGGATGGACTCAGCAATTATCAGCGCTAATAAGATTTTGCCTCTAGCCAAAATAGACCCCAAACACCAGGAAATCTGCCGTAAGCTGATCTACGACGAACGGGAGTTCGACGGCGATATTTGCGTTTATGACCCCTTGGGCGACCTAACAACGGTGTTTGCTGGCAAAACTACCAAGCGCGATCGGACAGAAGACGCTAACCTTCCCGTAGAACAACGTCTCAAGCAGCACATCATCGATGGCGAACGCATTGGACTCGATATCCAATTAACCAAAGCATTAGAAACTTATGCACCTCTGCACATTATCAATACCTTCTTGCTAGACGGTATGAAAGTAGTCGGAGAATTGTTCGGATCGGGACAAATGCAGCTACCGTTTGTATTGCAGTCAGCCGAAACCATGAAAGCGGCAGTTGCTTATTTAGAACCGCACATGGAACAGTCCGAATCTGGTGACAATTCCAAAGGAACATTCATCATTGCAACTGTCAAAGGCGACGTTCATGACATCGGCAAAAACTTAGTTGATATTATCCTATCAAACAACGGCTACCGAGTGATCAACTTGGGAATTAAACAGCCAGTTGACAACATAATTGATGCCTACGAAAAGCACAAAGCTGATTGTATTGCGATGAGTGGCTTGCTAGTAAAATCCACCGCATTTATGAAGGAAAATCTGGAAGTATTCAACCAGAAAGGCATCACCGTCCCCGTAATTTTGGGCGGCGCGGCTTTGACTCCCAAGTTTGTGCATGAAGACTGCCAAAATACCTACAAAGGTAAAGTCATTTACGGCAAAGATGCGTTTTCTGACTTGAATTTTATGGAGAAACTCATGCCAGCCAAATCTGCTGGTAACTGGGAAGATTTGCAAGGATTCTTAGATGAAGTAGGGCAAGATAATGGAGTAGTCAAAGAAGTTAAGACTGCCGAAGAAATCGCTGTTGAGGATGCGAAGAAAGCAGCCAAACTAGAAATTCCGACTGTGATAGATACCAGGCGTTCGGAAGCAGTTGATATAGATATCGATCGCCCAAATCCTCCTTTTTGGGGAACTCAGTTATTGCGGCCTGAAGACATCCCCTTTGAAGAACTTTTATGGCACTTAGATTTGCAAGCATTAGTTGCGGGACAGTGGCAGTTTCGGAAACCAAAAGACCAATCGCGGGAAGAATACGACGCTTTCTTGGCTGAGAAAGTTTATCCGATATTGGAAGAATGGAAACACAAAATCATCACTGAAAAGTTACTGCATCCGCAAGCAATTTACGGGTATTTTCCCTGTCAATCTGAAGGCAATTCATTGCATATTTATCACTCGGAAATTATGAGTAACGGGCAAGATGTATCGACACCCGCAGCAACCTGGATATTTCCCCGTCAAAAATCGGCACGCCGGATGTGCATTGCCGATTTCTTCGCACCGAAAGAATCGGGTAAAATTGATGTATTTCCGATGCAAGTAGCGACGGTGGGAGAAGTTGCTACGGAGTACGCCCAAAAGCTATTTGCTAACAATCAATATACCGATTATCTCTACTTCCACGGATTGGCGGTACAGACGGCGGAAGCGGTAGCAGAATGGACTCATGCGCGGATTCGCCGCGAATTGGGATTCGGTAGCGAGGAACCGGACAACATTCGCAATATGCTAGCGCAGCGATATCGCGGTTCGCGGTACAGTTTCGGCTATCCGGCTTGTCCGAATATGGCGGATCAGTACAAGCAGTTAGAGTTGTTGAAGTGCGATCGTATAAACCTGTACATGGATGAAAGCGAACAACTTTATCCCGAACAATCAACCACCGCAATCATCACCTATCACCCAGCCGCCAAATACTTCACCGCTTAATTTGTAGGGTGTGCACTGCGCACCTTCTTCTCAATGTATGATGCACGCTGCGCACCTTCCTCTTAATTTGTAGGGTGCGCACTGCGCACATTCTTCTCAATGTATGATGCGCAATTCCAGCCCTGTTTGTAGTGCGGACTTCAGTCCGCAAAAAGAAGGACTAAAGTCCTCACTACGAACCTGCAAAAAGAAGGACTAAAGTCCTCACTACGAACCTGAACAAATAAAAAAGCACCTTAAAAAAGTGCTTTCATGAACATGAAGTTTGATTGTCTGACCAAACTTTTACGAGTGATGCCGGGGAGTGCGCGCGCCTGCAGATGCTCCTACCATCGAAGCAACCAAACCCAATAGCGAGCCGAACAAAAACGACCAACCAGCTTTCGCAGCATTACCAGCAACATTGCGAGTATCTTGAGCAGATACGTTAGGCGCTTGGTTCGGCAAATCCACCCCGCCCTGCTGCGCTTGATTAATTGCTTCTCCCGCATTGGCAGCTATGACACCAAAAGTACCCGCCACGCCATTTGCTAACAGCCAAGAGCCAATTGTTAAGGTAGTTGCCCACAAAATTGCTCCGTTTAAAAGTGCTGTGTTGCGATTCATCGGGCCGCAAGCGCGAGCAGTTACCCAACCGCCAACGGCTAAGCTAATTAACAAACTAATAATTGACCAAATTCCGACGCCGGTACCCACGTCCCCTGAAATACTGCGCGGTGCTCCTGAATTAGCGATGTTGCTTAAGCCGATCGCAGCGCCCAATGCACTTAACACCAGTTGTGTGCCGATCGCAATTACCAAACCTGAAAAAATCGGGCCCCACCGCACTCGATCGTGGTATTCCATGACTGAATTCACCACCACCGGTTCGGTAACAACGTTATCTACAGGTCTATTTACGTATGCCATAGCTTTTCCTTTCCTTTGACTGTTGGTTTAATTTTTAACAATCTTTCACCTAAGCATTGATTGTGGCTGAGATTGATAGAAACTATATCTGTCTGGGGAAATAACCAGTCTCTATGTCTGAAGAAAGAAACAAAAAAGTCATCAGCCCTGAGTCCACAGCTATTAGCTAATGACTAATGACTAATGACTAATGACTAATGACTAATAACTATTTTATCCAGTTAAAAAACTTCCCGGATGTATAGAGGAAAGGCAGCTTAACGCAATCTTACAGCCGTTCCAACGGCAGTAATCAGTAGCAAAGCCCCGGATGAGTCTACATTAATGGTGCCGGTGTCAACTTCCACCCCGATTACGGCATTGGCACCCAGGCGCTGGGCCCGTTTTTCCAGTTCCGCGAGGGCATCTCGCTGTCCTTTGAGAAACACTTCCTCGTAGCTACCGGTGCGCCCGCCGATGATGTCGCGAATGCCCGCGAAGAAATCTCGCAGCGCGTTGGTGCCGTAGACCACCTCAGCAGTTACAATTCCTAGGTAAGATTGAATTTCTGCTCCTTGAATGATATCAGTTGTTGTTACAATCATCAGTTGGCCTCAAGTGCGAAAATTTTGAGTTGGTGGAGTTATGTAGATTTACTACATCTCACCCCTCACAGATTCCAGGCAAACCCTAAGCTATCAGCTTGGCAAGCTGATAGCAACTCGCTCTCTCAATCCACACATTCTTTGAAACAAATGGCCGTGTACAAACAAAGTCTCTTGGTATTCAGTACGCTTTTAGCAGTAGGATTCGCTGTCGCTGCGCCGCATCGGGCGTTTTCAGCAGAAACATCTGTTCAAGTTCAGCCTAAAAATGATGCAAATTTAGATGCTCTACTGCGACAAGGACGCGAGTTGGTAGATTTAGGAGACTACGGTAAGGCGATCGCCATTTATCAGCAAGCAGCCCGTTTAGATGCCGAAAACCCGCGCATTTTTTCCGGTATTGCCTATTTAGAAGCGCGTCAGGGCAACTATCAAGCCTCAGTGGAATTTTACCAACAGGCGATCGATCTGGAGCCCAAAAATGCTGACTTTCAATACGCCTTGGGATATGCGATGGCGAATTTGCAAAACTATCCCGCAGCAGCAGTCGCTTACCGTCGCGCCGCCCAGCTCGATCGCAAAAATGTCAATGCCCGGATCGGGCTTGGAGTGGTACTCTTTCAGCAAAAAGATTACAGCGGTGCATTTAAAGCATACCAAGAGGCGATCGCCCTCGATCCAAAAAGTTGGCAAGCTTATTCTTCAATGGGTTTAGTATTAATCCAGCAAGGAAACTTTGTCAGTGCAGTCACCGTGCTCGAACAAGCAGCCCAACTCGCTCCCAAGCAAGCCGGTGTTCAGTTAAAATTAGGTACTGCTTTGCTCCGCAGTGGCAATACTTCCGAAGGGATAGCAGCTTTTGAAGAAGCTGCTAAACTAGAGCCTCGGAATCCAGAAGTGCAGCTAGAAATTGGCGAAATTCTCAAAGGTCAAAACGACTTCGACGGAGCAATTGTAGCTTATCAGCGGGCGATTGCGGTGCGACCGAATTTGGTAGCAGCACATTCTGCGATCGGAGAAATCCAACTAGAAAAACAAGATTTTTCAGGAGCGATTATCACTTTTCGGCGAGTGATTCAACTCGATCCAGACCGGGCAGAAGCTTATTACAATATGGGTAAAGCATTCAAAGCGCGCGATCGCAAATCCGAAGCAATTCAAGCTTTTCAACAAGCCCTCGACACTTACCGCCAGCAAGGAAACAATGATGGTGCACAAAAAGCTGAAGCAGCGCTCCAGGAACTCAAGCAATGAGTAATTGGCAGTAATTGGTAATTGGTAATTGGCAGTAATTGGTAATTGGTAACTGGTAATTGCGACTTTATAATTACATCGTTCCCATACAACATATCACGGAGGGCGGGTTTATCTTTTTTTTCAATTACCTCAAAGATGGCCGATAAAACCCGCTCCTACATCTCTTGGCGCTCTTCTCCATGAAAGCGGCTGTTTTAAATGCTTAAAAATTTTTATAACCGCAGATGAACGCGGATAAAACCGGATAAATGTGATATACTACTATCGTGAGTTCAAAAGAGCGATCGGTGGGTAAATTCAAGAAGAAATAAAGGCGAGCGCACAGCAGCAATTGGTAAGAACTCCATCTTTTGTAAGATGCTCAAACTAATCTCTTCAGATGAATCTATTTCTATTGATAGATCCCGCAAAGTTGTTAACATTTGTAAAATGAGCAAAACATCCTATCCCAGAGATTCATCTATGCAAACGTATGACGTGATTATCATAGGAGCAGGTCACAACGGGCTTGTCTGTGCGTCTTATCTCCTCAAAGCCGGATATACCGTTCTCTTGTTAGAAAAACGTTCGGTTCCCGGCGGCGCGGCGACTACCGAAGCTGCGATTCCCGAATTACCCGATTTTAAATTCAATTTGTGTGCGATCGACCACGAATTTATTCATTTAGGGCCGGTTGTAGAAGAATTAGAACTGGAAAAATACGGCTTAGAATATCTTTACTGCGATCCAGTCGTTTTTTGTCCGCATCCAGACGGCAAATATTTTTTAGCGCACACTTCCGTAGAAAAAACTTGTGCAGAAATTGCCCGCTACAACGAGCGCGACGCTAAAAAATATGCCGAATATACAGACTTTTGGCAGCGCGCTCTAGGTGCAATGATTCCGATGTTCAACGCGCCGCCAAAATCCATCATAGATATTGCCGGCAACTACGATATTGCCAAACTAAAAGATTTATTTTCGGTCATCGGTTCTCCAGACAAAACCCTGGACTTTATTCGCACGATGATCACCAGCGCTGAGGACATTCTCAACGAGTGGTTTGATGAGGAATTTCTGAAAGCACCTTTGGCAAGACTGGCCGCAGAGTTGGGCGCGCCTCCTTCACAAAAAACCATTGCTGTAGGCGCAATTATGATGGCAATGCGCCACAATCCTGGGATGGCCAGACCGCGCGGGGGAACGGGTGCATTGGTGCAAGCACTGGTCAATTTAGTGAAAACCTATGCGGGTGTTATACTTACCGATCAGCACGTGGAGAAAATATTAGTTGATAACGGCCGCGCTGTCGGTGTTAGAGTTGCAGGCGGCACAGAATATCGAGCTACCAAAGGTGTCATTTCTAATATTGATGCGAAGCGTTTGTTTCTGCACTTAATGGATGACAGCGATGTCGATGCTGCCGATCCGAATTTGCGGGAAAGATTGGAGCGCAAAATTGTTAATAACAACGAGACAATTCTGAAAATTGACTTAGCTCTCAATGAAGTACCTAAGTTCGATCGCTGGAATCATCAAGACGAATATTTAATGGGTTCTGTTTTAATTGCTGACTCGGTGAAACACGTGGAAATTGCTCATACTCAGCCTGCGATCGGCAAAATCCCCGATTCCGATCCGTCGATGTATGTCGTGTTTCCGACGGTACGAGACCCGTCAATGGCTCCTCCGGGACACCATACGGCTTGGATTGAATTTTTTGCTCCTTACCAAATCGAAAATGCTGAAGGAACCGGCCAGCACGGTACGGGTTGGACGGACGAGCTGAAAAACAAAGTTGCCGATCGCTGCATTGACAAATTAGCAGAATATGCACCCAATATCAAGAATTCAATTATCGGCCGCCGGGTGGAAAGTCCGGCCGAATTGGGAGAGCGTTTGGGGGCGCTGAAAGGGAATTATTACCACGTTGACATGACGCTGGATCAGATGATATTTTTCCGCCCGTTACCGGAGTTAGCGAATTACAAAACGCCGATCGACGGTTTGTTCCTCACCGGGGCAGGAACGCACCCTGGCGGCTCGATTTCGGGGATGCCCGGACGCAATACGGCTCGCGTCTTTATGCACTCGCAGCAGCCGATCGCGCAAATCTTGGCGGATGCGGCTAGTTCTCTGAAATCGACGGCTAAGTCGGTATTTCGAGGGAATGAGAAGTAAGGTTTTTTGCTCTAGCCTTGATTTTGGCGATCGCCCAACTCCAATCTCTTCTTGTGCTATATTTTGTAGATAATTCAATAGGAGAACGCCTGTTATGACAAATAGTACCGTCAAACATAAAGTCCTAAAGGCGATCGAGGAAATGCCACAAGACGTTACTTTTTCAGACGTGATGGAGCGCCTTTACTTTCTCTACAAGATTGACATAGGCTTGAAGCAAGTCGAGGCTGGTGATACTATGTCCCACGAACAAGCTAAAAAGCAGATCAAGACATGGCACAAATAAGGTGGACTTCTCAGGCCCTAGCCGATCTTGAAGCGATCGCCCTTTGATAAAAATTATTACCCTATACGAACCGAACCCCGAACTGTGGATGAATTTCAAAGTTAGGAGAACTTAAAATGAGCAATGAAGTCTGGAAAGAAACCATGATTGAACAAAGAGTTAACTATACTTTGGAAATGGATGGAAATTTTATCATTATTGAAAATGTGCCAGCCCGATTGTGTGTAGAAACAGGAGAGCGTTTTTTCTTCCCAGAAACAGTAGAACGACTACAGCAAATTATCTGGAAAGGAAAACAGCCAAGTCGCACGCTGGAAGTTCCTGTTTATGAGTTTGTGTAATTAGCGAATCAAAGCCGTCATGTCAATCCTTCAGGCACGAGAATATCTAAAAGCAGGACAACTCGAAAAAGCCATGCAGGTTGCTCAAGCGATCGCAGACAATAAAGGCAAAGATTTATTTTTGGCTGATATCGCTTACGAATATGCTAAAGCCGGACAATCCGATCGCGCGCTTCAAATAGTTGAAAAATACATAACAATCGCAAAAACGAGGTGTTGAGTGTAGTGGTAAAAAATTATGTTGATGCTGGGGACTTTGAACCGGCTAAGCAAATTGCAGAAATGATAAAGAACCCAGATGATGATGAGGATGATTGGAAATGGGAGGCAGTGAGCGATATCGCTTACGGTTATGCTAAAGCGGGGCAATTTGACAAAGCACTTGAATTTGCAGAAAATTTAGAGAACGAATATCACAAAGACGAAGCGTTGCGGGCAATTGCTTACCGCTATGCTGAACTAGGACAATTTGAGTGGATTATTAAAATGGCTCCAGCTTCTATTTCTGCCGGTGACGATCCATTAGCGGTAATCGCGGAATTGATGGTAGCCCAAGAATTAGAATGCGATCGAATTATAGAAATTACTAAAACCTTAGAGAACGAATTTGACCAAAGAGCGTTGTTAAGGTCGATTATTTATGAATATGCAAATACCGAAAAGAATTCAGATAAAATTATCAAATTTGCTCGCTCTGCAACTGATGAATCAATCAAATATGTCGCATTGGAGCATCTGGCTAAAAGCTACGTGGAAGCAAAAGAGTACGATCGAGTTTTGGAAATTGCTAAAAGCATAGGGCTAGAAAAAGTGAGAGTTACCTCTTGGAAATATATTATTCCTCCGAGCTGATAAAGTTAGTGATTTTCCAGAATAATTACTGCGATATAATTTCTTCTGCTTGATGCCGCATCAAGGGAAAACGAAGGGCGATCGCACTCAATACTTTATCTAACTCAGGGGCATCTTTGGCAAGATTTGGCTGGGGCTCCCGTTCCTTCAAATCTGTTAAAATAGTCAAAATGTGCTGAGCAAAATCTTCATCAGCCTGATCCAACAAATCAACTAACTTAGCGATATCTTCTTTCGCGCCCAACCAATACCTTGCACCCAGCAATTCAGCTTTTACTGATAAAGGAAGTTCAGAGTTTAGATACTTTTCCAGTTTGGGCAATAGCTGCGACGTACCTAAAAGCCCGATCGCATTAGCAGCATAACATCTAACAGCTTCATCCTCATTAGGATCGAGCAGTGAAATATCGAGAATTTTGATTGATTTACCTTCTCCTAAATACCCCAGAGTTTCTGCTGCTGATGCTCGAACCAGTGCCGAAGGGTCATTTCTTAAGATATATTCTATTGGTGCGATCGCAGGAATATAATCAAGTTCACCCAGCGCCTCAACTACTTCAGACCTCACAATGTCTTCTGGATCGTCCAGCAAGTTCATTAATGCAGGGCCAACTGTCTCTACTTCCTCTGAACCCAGATAACCCAATGCTTCTGCTGCGGTGAATCGAATAACTGCATCTGGTGACTTCAGCAACCTCACTATTTTCGGTGCAGCCTCATAAACTTCTGCATCAACCAGATCCAGAATTGCCCCGGTTTGCCGATTCGGTTGGTCTGAATCGCAATCATCCAAAAGCAGTTCAATACTTTGCTTATTCATAATTATTACCTGCTGTAATTTAATCTTTTTATCTGTGACGACTGCGACGCTTTCTCTTAGCTTTTTGAGTTGCTTTTATTTTCTGAATCTTTACAGTGTCATCATTACACTCAGCATTTTTCATAAGTATTTTCAGCGCTTCACCTATTGATGCTGCTGACCCATCTTGCATAAGTTGCTGAGCTTCTTTTAAAATGCCTGTGTCGGCGACGTTGCCTTCAGAAGTCATGTTGATTTTTTTTGCATAAAATAGTGTGAATAAATAATATTAAATAAAATGCTTATTAGCTGACTGGCGATCGAGTCTTCCTCAAAGCTAGCACAATCAACTAATTTCCATTGTAACATAACGGGCAAGTTCCTACTCTTTGAAAACTCACTGCGCTAACCTTGTTGAACCATCAACATCAGAAATCTCAGGATTTGTTCGACTGGCGGCAGGGGATAATCGCTGAGGTCGATCGCCACATTCTCCTAATTTCTTACAAATTCATCCTTTGTGCAGATGGAAATTATGCCTCAAAATAGAGAAACTAATATTAGCGTTACCCTTTTTTGAGCGATGACGAACCGAGTTTTGATTGTCGGCGGCCGGGGACGAATTGGCAACAGCGTTGCTCAAGACCTTGTTACCTACACCGACGCAGAAGTTACTATTACCGGACGCGACCCCAATGGCTCTCTTCCGCCAGAGTTGCCGCCGGATCGATCGCACTATTTAGCTTTAGACTTAGCAGACAGTGCGGGCTTGAGCCAAGCAATTGCATCCTCTAACCTGGTCGTGCACTGTGCCGGGCCTTTTCACTACCGAGACGCCGGTGTATTGAAAACTTGCATCGAAGCAGGTGTTAATTATACCGATGTCAGCGACAGCCGCAGTTTTACTCGCCGAGCTTTAGACTGCCGGGAACTTGCTAAAAATGCCGGGGTGACAGCTATTATCAACACGGGCATTTTCCCGGGAATTTCTAACAGCATGGTGCGCCGAGATGTGGAGCAATTAGATACAGCAGAACACATCCATTTGAGTTATGTTGTCGGAGGTTCTGGCGGTGCTGGTGTTACGGTGATGCGGACTACTTTTTTAGGTTTGCAAATGCCTTTTGATGCTTGGATTGATGGCAAACTACAGCAGGTACAACCCTACAGCAATCGCGAAACGATAGAATTTCCCGCACCCTACGGCAAAACAGGCGTTTACTGGTTCGATATGCCGGAAGCAATTACTCTGCCCGAAACTTTCCCCGTGAAAACAGTGATTACTAAATTCGGCACTTTTCCCGACCTTTACAATCACCTTACCTGGTTTGTCGCCAAATACTGGCCGGATAGCTGGCTGAAAAATCCCTCGGTGATTGAGTTTTTGTCTTATGTTAGTTACGGGATGACTGCTGTTAGCAATAATTTTAGCGGTGTGGGCGTGGCTGTGCGATCGCAAGTAAGCGGCATCAAAAATGGCAAACCCGCTCAAGTTTGCTCGATCGCCCTACACGAAAATGCCGCCGTCGCTGCGGGCATCGGTACTGGCAGCATCGCTCAATTAATCTTAGAAGGCAAACTGACAAAACCCGGCGTTTGGTCGGTAGAACAGGCTCTATCTACTGAGCTATTTGAACGATCGATGCAGAGCCGCAGCTTCAACATCGATCGACTTTGAAGCCGTTAATCTATCTTCAGGTAGAAGTCTACATAACCATGAACGTCTTAATATAATTCGTAAGCTGTTAGGCATTTAAATTGCATATCCAAAAAATCAAACAAAAAATCAAAGAATGAGTACGATTGGCGGGAGAACTCGCCATAAATATACAATTTAAATGTGCGACAGCTTAGCACAATAAATCTTGCTTAAAATACGAGGAAAAACTGACATGAAACTGGTTTTACAAGCTGTGGTAAAAACATTAGGCCGCTATATTTTGCTGGGCTGTATGCTAACTTTAATTAGTTTAGCAGCTTTAGCTTTAGCACCCAATCAGCCTGTTTACGCAGCAGGTCAATATAGCAATCAGACTCAAAAGGAAGCTAAAATTACTGACCCCGCCGAAAGTTTCGAGGATCTCAATCCCCAAGCAGCTTATGAAGATATAGTCAAAACAGCTCAAAATCCTGCAAAGGTCGAGCAGGTTTACGACGAAAGCTTAAAGGAGTACAAGGGAGAACACCCGGAAGAAGGCATAGTTCAAAAAGCTGAAGAGTTGATCCAAAAGGTCACGGGCAACGAGTAATATCAATTCCGGTTACTCCTTATGATATAGAGGAGACGGCAGTGCCGTCTCCCTAC
>JAJAYT010000445.1 GCA_026786085.1 Microcoleus sp. CAN_BIN18
AATTTAGATCGTGTGGGCATTAGTTATTAGTTATTAGTTATTGGTTATTGGTTATTGGTTATTATAAGCAACAACTAACAACCAACCAACAAATAACAACTAACAACTAACAACTAACAACTAACAACTAACTTCTTCTTTCTGCTATATCAAATCTAGCAGATTTAAACCTTATAGCAGCCGCCACATCGGTGAGGACATAAATAACTTCATGAATAGAGCCGATACTCGTACTGCATCAATGATTTGATTCCCGTTATGCAACTGTCAACTGTCAACTGTCAACTGTCAACTGCTATATCTACCGTTCGGGGAAAAGTTGGCAAGACCGATTAGTTGACTGATTTGCCCAATTCAAACGAGAATTTCCAAATCGATCCATCCAGCCTTCCAAATAAGTCCGATTAGCCTTTCTTTCCTCTGGATCGGATGTATTCATAGGATGAGGTGCTAAACCAAAAATAGTTGCAGTCGTCACGCAAAACATCGACTTTTGAAAACTCTGACAAATTTGCACCCGCACATCATCTTCACCCCGACATCTACTACGATAAACTTCGTGCAAATACTCCGGCAAATAATGACGCATATCTTGCATCAATTGAGTTGGTGGAATCCCTGCACCTCCGATCGGCAAAGGGTCAGCAAACAAAGCCCCGTAGCCAAATTCTTTTTGTTCTTCTGGGATTTGATGGGCTTGCGCGTTGTATGAAACTACTCCAAAAAACGGAGTCCCCCGAAATAAAATTGACTCTACATAAGGTAATGCAGTATCTGCTAAGAATGTCAATTTAGCTTCTTTTGGAATGATATCGTAGACTTGACCGCTAATCTTAACGCTGTAAGTGATGGGTAAACTGGCGGCAGCTACCAAACCAGCTTTCACAAAATCAACTATATCAGCGATCGACTTCGTTTCGCCTCGATCGTACGAATCAGATAAGTCTATGAACAAATCGCTCATTACCCGCCAAAACTGACCTAAACCAGTATAGTAAGCTAGCATCCGCACTTGTTCTGGCAAAAAATCAGGAAATACTTTGTGGAGTCCCTGCATGAAAATATTGCCTTTAAATTTAGCTGCGATCGCCTTTTCGACCAAATTATCAAACTGCGGGGAATCCAAATAACTGTCCAAACCCCCGCCACCGTGCCAAAGCATGGTTTTCATGCAATATTCGGCATATTCAAAATTTATGCGATCGTGCCACAAATAGCGCATCAATTTCGGCAGAGTAACTTCCCCATTGAAATATTTGAAAAATGGAAACAGCACTAAAAATTGTTCTTCAGCGATGTAGTTGAGATTGCGGGAGTAGGCATCGAGAACTATAGCATAACTTTTGAGAACGCCGACAACTTCTACTACATTTTGCGGAGATTCAGGTAGCAAAGCTTTGCCTGATTCTAAGATGTCAATGTATGCGGCTAGGGGATGGGCAGACGGTTTTAATACGGTACTTGTCATTCTGATTTAGCCTTAAATGAAGGAAGTTCGGCAACGGATTTTGTAACGGATGTAACGGATAGAAGGAAGAGGGAAGTTCGGCAACGGATTCTGTAACGGATGTAACGGATAGAAGGAAGAAGGAAGTTCGGCAACGGATTCTGTAACGGATGTAACGGAAGTCTGTAATCAGGGAAATGCAATAATAGCAATAGTTTCACAGTTAATGGTCAACCGTTAACTGTCAACTGTCAACTGTCAACTGTCAACAGCTTATTTCAAGTTTTGAGCGATCGCATTAACCGGCATTGGCACATTAGATACCATTGCGATCGCAGTTTTCTCACTCAAAGCAATAATCACACCCGGCTGCACTCCCATGATTGCGATAATTACTGCTAAAATCAGCGAAGGAATGCGATCGTTCCACCGGACTTGTGGTAAATTAACCACCAAATCGGAAAGGCGACCAAAAAAGGCACGGTTGACCATGATTAGAAAATAAACTGAAGTCAAACCAGTCCCGATCATGCACAGTAAAGTTTGCACCGGAAACACTTGCAAGCTACCCCGAAATACCAAAAATTCAGCAATAAATCCAGCCAAACCTGGAATCCCTGCACTCGCCATCACCCCTAGAATCATTAAACTGCCAATCAGTGGCAAACCTCGATCGGGATTGAACAAACCTTGGAGAACATCTATATTGCGACTACCGGATTTTTTGTAAACAACACCGACGGTTAAAAACAGCAGCCCCGAAATTAAACCGTGGCTGACCATTTGCAAAACAGTTCCCAGCATACTAATGGGAGTCGCGGCGGCGCTAGCTAACAAAATGTAGCCCATGTGAGCGACTGAACTATAAGCTACTATTTTCTTCATATCTTGTTGGGCGATCGCGCAACTAGCCCCATACAGCACGCTAACCACCGCCCAACTCGCCAACCAAGGTGCAGCCACCGCCCACGCATCGGGAAACAAACCCAAACCAAACCTCAACATCCCATAAGTTCCCAACTTCAAAAGTACCCCCGCCAACAACACCGAAACTGGAGTCGAAGCTTCTACGTGAGCATCAGGAAGCCAAGTATGAAAAGGCACTAAAGGAATCTTAATTCCAAAAGCCAACAATATCCCAGCCAGCAACACAATTTGCCTCACCAAAGGCAAAGGCGAACCTCCAGCCAAATGCGATTCACCAATCACACCAACAATATCAAAACTAGAAGCACCACTCACCCAAGCAGTTCCCAAGAAAGAGGCTAGCAGCACAATCCCAGCAAACGCAGTATAGATTAAAAACTTAGTAGCAGCGTAACCCCGGCGCGCGCCTCCCCAGATGGCAATTAATAGGTAAAGCGGGATTAGTTCAACCTCAAAGAACAAGAAAAACAGTAGCAAATTCTGAGCCAAAAATGCCCCAGTTACGCCGCCTGTAATTAACAAAATCAAAGAATAATAAAGTCTTGGTCTAACAATAGACTCATCTGTGCTATAGATAGCCACCCCTGTCAGCAGACAATTTAAAATCACCAAAGGCAAAGACAAACCATCAACACCCAGATTGTAGTTCAATCCCAAAGTATCGATCCAAGGAAGAAACTCAACAAACTGTGACTGACTGGCACTAGCGTCAAACTGGGTAGCCAAGATTACCGATAAAATAAAAGTTATGGCTGCAATGACGATCGCAGCATTCCGAACAATTTTAGAACTTACCGAACCAGGCCAAAACCCAATCACAGCAGCCCCCAACATTGGTATCCAGATCAAAGCACTAAGCATAAATTAAACTTTCCCTGATACACAGCTTTTCCAACTAAATTTAACGGTAACGCAAACGCATCAAATATAAAAGCGTCCGGCTGATTTTTGTTTGACATAAATCAATACAGTTCACTTAACGTTTTTTGTCATTGCGCTTCGGGAGAGCAATCGCAGAGACTATGACATTTCTCGATTAAGTCAGGTGCGCGTTGAGCAATTATCTTCTTAAGTAAACCGTATTGGGACATAAATTAAAATCGTTGAGCGAAAAGCAGATAAACCCAGAATAAAATTATCTGCGTTCATCTGTGTTCATCTGCCTTTATCTGCGGCTTAAAACTGCCAAATTACTAAGGCCAACAAGCCAGCTACACCACCCGCAATAGTCAACACATAAAACTGCGATTGACCGGTGCCGCTATACTTCAACCCTTCGCCGCTGAAAATGGTAGCAAAACCAAATAAGTTCACCACTCCGTCCACAACATACTTGTCAGTCCAAGCGCTGATTTTAGCAATAGAAGCAACAGCCCTAACTACAGTCAGCATATAAATGCGATCGATATAAAAATCGTAAGCTAACAAATCCTGCAAAACAGGTATCGGTAGCCGCACGGGTTTAGGTACAACCCCGTACCAATAAATCGCAATCCCAACCCCAAACCCGATCAACCCTGATAACACCAATAACGGTGTATCCAGAGTCTTCAACAGTAAATTTAAAGCATCAAAATCTCCCGTTTCTGACCAAGGCCCAGTCCAACTAATTAACAGTTGCCACTGCTGCAACATCCAAGGCATCAACAGCGCGGTAACGGTCAAAGTTACCATCGGCAAAGCCATCAACCATCCTACTTCTGGTGTTCTGCGAGTTTTCGCCTGGGGTTTTCCGGCAAACACTAAGCCAAATACGCGAGTTAAATTTAGCGCTGTCAAACCATTAACCAACAGCAACACCACTACCAACCACAAAGGTACTGTCCAAAAACCGTTAAGCCACCGCCGTATCGCCCAAAAATTCCCTAGGGGCAATACTGCTACCATCCCCGCAGCGCCTACTAAATAAGCCGTGGTCGTGGCAGGCATTCTTGACCACAAGCCACCCATTTCTGTGAGAGTTTGAGTGTTAGTTGTCGAAATAATTGACCCTGCGCTCATGAATAATAGTGCCTTGGAGATGGAGTGCGTCAACAGCAACATTAAAGCAATGTCAACTTGATTTAGCCCCACTGCGATAAACACCAAACCCATAGAAGCGCTGGTAGAATGCGATAGTGCCCTTTTGATGTCGATTTGGGCGATCGCCACCAAGGAAGCGCCAACAGCCGTCACCGCACCCAAAACCACCAGCACCACACCAATCACCGGCGACAGCGCTAAAACAGGCTGAAGTTTAATCAAAACATAAGCCCCAGCCCCCACAACTACCGTATTTCGCATAATCGAAGCCGGGTTTGGCCCTTCCATTGCCTCGTCGAGCCACAAATGGAAGGGAAATTGAGCGCACTTGGCTGTAGGTGCGGCGATTAAAGCTAAACCTAACAGCGTCGCTACTAGAGGAGACAACTTTGCTGTTTCCGCCCATGTTTCTAAATCGGAAAAATTCAAACTTCCTGCTAATGTTGAAAGTGTGACTACTCCCATCAGCAGTGGCACGTCTCCGACTCGCTTTGTTAAAAACGCATCACGAGCGGCTGTGACTACCAGCGGTTGAGCGTACCAAAAACCTACTAGCAAATAAGTTGAAAGGGTGAGCATTTCCAACAAAGCGTAAGTTAGAAGTAGGGAATCGCTAATGGCAACGCCGCTAATTGCTGCTTCAAAAAAACCTAGCAATCCAAAAAAGCGAGCCATTGCCCAGTCTTTTTCCATGTAGCCCAGAGCGTATATTTGGGCTAGCAAACTCAGAAATGTTACTAATTCCATTGCTCCTACGCTTACCGTGGAGATTTCTAGGGCAAAAGATAGGTCTAAATCAGCAGCTTGCACCCAGTGGATCAGGAACTGTTGAGCCGGTTGATTCCAAGTTGCTCTGAAGACGACTGAGCCGTGGATAAAGGCCAAGACTGTCATCAGCAAATTGAAGTAAGCCGCCGGTCTAGGCCCTGTTCTACGAACGGTTCCAGTAGACCAGGGCAAAGTTAAAATTGCGCCAATCAATCCATACAAAGGAACCCACCAACAGGCTTGGAGGAGAAATTGAGTCATTTAATTTATTCCTGAAACTTCAAATTACTGGCTGTCTTTATAGAAAAGCTGTCGCGTGCGATCGCGCGATACTCTAAAACTTTGATTAAACCAGATATTATAGTTCTGGCAAAATAATTTGCACCTAAAATAAACTAAAAAAAACACCCTCAAAACTTAAAATATGCTGAAAATAAAATAACAATTTACTCAAAATGGACCCCCAATCAAAAAACACGCCCGCAATTTTGGCAAGACTACCTTTTGTGTCGGTTGCCCGCGAGCCCCTTTTGAAATCCCTAAGTTTCCTGACAGCGATCGGCACCGCATTCATCCACCGAACTCTAGTTTCCCAGAAACAATTGGTTTAAAGCCGGAACCCCTTTAGGCGAGAAATTAAAATCAGACTATTCATTACTCCAATCCTCTTCCTTCTAGGTAGAGGTCGCCCTGATCTGTCAACTGTCAACTGTCAACTGTCAACTGTCAACTGTCAAAGGTATTTTTACTCATACCACTTTCAAACAATAATGCCACTGTAGGCCCGTGATCCAAACCCATAGCTGACAAGTCATTCCCCATCGCCAATCTCAAATCGCCAATCGTAAATGGTATGACTCGATTCCCCGATCGCCTCCGGCATCTACTCATCTCAATATTAAGTTTATTAAATAAAAGTTAACTTAGATCAAGTAACATAACAAAAATTAATTTTTGTTATTAAACATTATGATGTTAGTTTATATTGTCAAGGTGGACAGCTTGCCCTATTCTTATAGTATAGGAAGCTTTACACTGCATTCGTAAATAATGTGGGCCTCCCCGTCCAAATTTTTAGATTTCTGAAAGATTTGTAACGGTAATTTCACTAATCCTCAAAGGAGATTCAAAAATGTCAATTGCCGTGGGAATGATTGAGACAAAAGGTTTCCCCGCTGTTGTGGAAGCTGCCGACGCTATGGTCAAAGCTGCTCGCGTTACCCTCGTGGGCTATGAAAAAATTGGCAGCGCCCGCGTCACCGTAATTGTGCGTGGCAACGTGTCGGAAGTTCAAGCCTCAGTTGCAGCAGGAGTGGAATCCGTCAAGCGGGTGAACGGCGGAGAAGTCGTCTCTACCCACATCATCGCTCGCCCCCACGAAAACCTAGAATACGTTCTACCAATTCGTTATACAGAAGCAGTAGAGCAGTTCCGAGGCTACTAAGTTGTTAGCACACATAAATTTCGTTTGACGAAAATTTGTGCGTGCGATCGTCAAAAATTTCAAAAATTTACAGTTTAGTTCCCCAAATATTCAATCAGGAGTAAAACCAATGGCAATTGCAGTTGGCATGATCGAAACCCTAGGCTTCCCCGCAGTCGTGGAAGCAGCAGACGCAATGGTCAAAGCCGCCCGCGTCACCTTGGTAGGCTACGAAAAAATCGGTAGCGCTCGCGTTACAGTCATTGTAAGAGGAGATGTCTCGGAAGTGCAAGCTTCCGTCGCCGCCGGAGTAGAATCCGTGAAGCGCGTTAACGGCGGACAAGTGATGTCCACCCACATTATCGCTCGTCCTCACGAAAACCTAGAATACGTGCTGCCTATTCGCTACACCGAAGCTGTAGAACAGTTCCGTGAAGGCGTGAGCGGCATTCGTCCCCTCAACAGATCTTAATACGGGCGATTCCCTACGGGATAGCTTCGCTTCACGGCTGTTTGGGACATTTGGTAATTAAAAATTAAAAATAAAGAATTAAAAATCGCGATATTTTTGATTTAGGATTTTTAATTTTTAATTGAGGTGGGCATGGGATATTGGTTATTAGTCATAAGTCAGTCGATTTTAGATTTTAGATTTTAGATTTTAGATTTTAGAATTGACTCCACAGATAAATCTGGGAGCTTGAACTTTGATCTAAAATTTGGGATCTACTATCAGGATAGTCGAAAGCTTGTATCCGTTTTTTGCGGGTCATTAGTTATCAGTCATCAGTCATGAGTCATTAGTTACTAGACGAAAAACTCTAAAATGAAGACAGCGGACTGAGTAAAGCTAATTAAAAAAAAGACAAGTGACAGTGTAAGAATGACAATTACCAATTACCTATTACCTATTACCTAAAATGCAAATGGCCAAAGTTCTCGGCACAGTTGTCAGTACCCAAAAAGAGCCGACGCTGAGAGGATCGAAATTTCTACTGCTGCAATTCATCGATCAGGAAGGTTCGCCAGTTCCCGGATATGAGGTAGCCGCTGACTGTGTGGGTGCTGGTATAGATGAATGGGTTTTAGTGACCCGCGGCAGCGCAGCCCGGATCGCCCCAGGCAGCGAAAATCGTCCGATCGACGCTCTGGTAGTAGGCATTATATATACTGTCAATGTACAAAACCGCCTAATTTACATTAAAAAACACGACCCGTACCGCTAGTTGGCAGTTGGCAGTTGACAGTAAACAGTGAACAGC
>JAJAYT010000446.1 GCA_026786085.1 Microcoleus sp. CAN_BIN18
CGATCGAATATCCAGCCGTTTCGGGTTTGCCATCCATGCCATATCCGCCTGATAACCCTTGTCCAGCCAAGCCTGCAATCTTTGTGCATCTACCTGCGTTTCTTCCTGTGCTGAGGCGATCCCGACTTTGTGAAATCCCAACTCTAGGGCTTTTTGCTTAATGAGATCGCTATTAATTGATATTTTCATAAGTAAGGAACCGTATCACAAAATGCGTAATAAGTCTATTAATATTTAGACTGATTTTGTCCAAACATTCATAATACTTTCAGAATCTTTATATTTATAAATTTGAACTCTAATTTGTCAAAAACGTTACATAATTTTAATTAAGGGAGAATTCGATTCGCCATTTGCAAGTACGCAAGTAAAACCGACAGCGAATCCCACAAGATAAACATGGCAGTTAGTATTCAATCAGCTCAATCTATTTTCTCCAGCACCGAGATTGCTAGCGCTGTTCCGGGTACCACCGAAGCATTCTACAAACTCAGCGTCGAAGACCAACTCGCACTGCTCTGGTATGCGTATACCGAAATGGGCATTTCCATCACCGCCGCCGCCCCGGGAGTAGCCAGCATGGCGCTTGTCGAAGGCGTACTCAACGACATCAAGCAGATGTCGCCACAGGCTCAAAGCAAAACGATGTTTGACCTAGCTAGCAACGCCGACACCGCAATCGGCCGGATTTACACATCCTTGCGCGTCAACACCAAACTCGGTTTTTGGTACGAGTTGGGACAGTTGATGAAACAGGGCGCTGTTGCTCCAATCCCTGCTGGCTATCAAATGTCTCCCGAAGCCACCACAGTTCTTGAAACCATCAAGAAATTAGATCCAGGCCAGCAAATTACTGTACTGCGCAACACCGTAGTTCACATGGGCTACGATCCAGATTTCAGCAAAGAGTACGACAAACGCTCGGCGGCCCCCCGCAGCACTCCCACCGCTGTAGAAGAGCGGGTGAAAACCAAGATTGAGGGTATCAGCGAGCAGACAGTGCTCAGCTACATCGACTACATGAACGCCTTCGACTTCACCCCAGCCGTCGGTTTATTTGCCGAAGAAGGTGCTCTGCAACCGCCTTTCCAAAAGCCGATCGTCGGTCGCGAAGCTATCCTCAACTATATGCGGGAAGAGTGCATCGGACTGAAAATGATGCCTAAGCAAGGTGTATCCGAACCCGCAGAAGACGGCTACCGCCAAGTTAAAGTCACCGGTACTGTCGAAACTCCTTGGTTCGGCGCGAATGTGGGTATGAACATTTCGTGGCGGTTTATGCTCGATCCTCAAGGTCAAATTTTCTTTGTGGCGATCGACTTGTTGGCATCTCCTAAAGAATTGCTCAACCTGATGCGCAAATAGAATATTCTTGTTTGCTCAGTCAAACAGACTCTACAGAAACCCAGATGCCAGCAGGTGTCTGGGTTTGATGTTGGTAGACTACTCTGAAAGCGGCGATCGGCACTCTCCATTTTCTCCTTTTTTCAGAGAATTTCTCCCCAGCCCTACTTATATCTTTTGAGGGATTTGCTGCGACAAAGAGAATGATTACATTAGACTAATTCATCTAAAATCATTTCTTTTATGACCGCCACAACTAGACCTATTTTAACTCGCTCTATAAATATTGCCGGCATCACAAAGCCAGCGGTACTGCGATATTTTGAAACTTTAAACGCTGGCGATTTTGCCGCGACTGCTAATTTGTTTGCTGAGGACGGAGTTCTGCACGCACCGTTTGAAGAGCCAATTATCGGTAAAAGCTCGATCGGCACTTATCTAAAAACAGAAGCGCGAGGAATGCAGCTTGAACCCCAGCAAGGTATCAGCCAAGTTTTAGAAGATGGCTTAGTTGAAGTTCAGGTCAGCGGGCGGGTGCAAACTTCCGCATTTGGTATTAATGTCGCATGGCTGTTCCTGCTGAATTCTCACGAAGAAATCCTTTCTGTCACAGTCAAGCTGTTAGCTTCTCCCCAAGAATTGCTAAATCTGCGGCCGGATCATAAATTTGATGTTTAATAAGTTGTTTCACATTTAAATTGAATATTGGGGTTTCACCTGTCGATCGCGCGTCATAGCTCGATCGATATTTGAGCGCCACTGAGGCAGAAACCTGGTTTTTAGCCAAATCTCCGGTGAAGCGCCGCCAACTCTCGAAAAACCAGGTTTCTGAGGTGTTTTGGCGCCACTGAGGCAGAAACCTGGTTTTTAGCCAAATCTCCGGTGAAGCGTCGCGAACTCTCGAAAAACCAGGTTTCTGCGGCAGACAAAATTGTCAAAATAGCTAGAACGCCGTCCTAATTATTTTGGTCATCTTGTGTATTCCCGATCGCTAATGACTAATGACCGACGACTGAGATCGCGTGCCGTCGATTACCATAACAAAAACGGTTTGTAGTGCGGACTTTAGTGCGCAACAAATTAGCGGGCTAAAGTGCGCACTACGAACTTTGTTTATTACAGTTAATCGACAATCGGACACGATATAACGGCCAATTAAGATTTTTCCGGCAAACTCGCTTCCAACTTCAGACAGTTGCGACCGTCTAGTTGCAAACTGTAGTCCACCCGATCCATAAGTCTGCTCATAATCAGCCAGCCGTAGCCGCTTTCCTGTTTAGCTTCCGGCCTCGGAGGACTGTAAGTATCCATTTCGTAACCTTTACCGTAATCCCAAATTTCTAAACCAATATCCCGATTTTTTAAATTCAAGCGAATTAGCACCGGCAAATGGGGTTGATCTTTGTGAGCATGGCGGATCACGTTAGAATAGGCTTCTGCTAACACCAAGCGCAAACGATTCGACTGACGAGGCCAATCGACGTGCTCTCCTAGCTCTACTTCCAAACTGCTTAGCAACCAATTTTCAACAATTGTTAAAAACCGCAAGTCACTTGGCACATGAAGCTCAGTATTCATAAAAAAATCCCGTAAGTTTTAAAACCCTGTGTCTTCAGAGCAGATATGAAACACAACTGACCGGATTGATTCGGCCTCAATATTTGTCGTTACTTGGGGGATACCAGCCTTTTTTTGTTGAAAAATAAGGCATCTGTAATTCAGTAGAAGGTCTCCGCTCGTGAGTATATTTGAAAACTTTAGTTATGGGTGTAAAGCCCATTAACAACAGATGATTATACTGAGACTACGATCGACTAAGTATAAAAAATCTTTGTTTCAATCCCCGGCTTTTAAGCGCTGGTTATTTCTGACGAATCCCTTGTACCTTAAACTGTTTACAGGTGTTTTATCCCCCAGGAAAGCGATCCCTGGAAACTAGCTACCCGATCGCGAGCTAGATTTTTTCATGTTAACGGTAACGTAGTCCTTTGCGGGACTTTGTGAGCCGTCAACAAGCAGGGCTTGAGTTTTTTCTCTCTGTCTCCTGTCTCACCCCCGACTATCCGTCTGGAGTTGCTGACAGATTCAGAGAACCTCCAGAGAGAGTATGGTTTGGTCATCTTCCTGAACAGGATTATCGGCTCGGATGTAAGCCAACAAATTGTCCAAGTTGATGGAACCAGGCTCCTCAATCAAGAGTTGCCAAAGCCCCTCTTGTTGTAGCATAGAACGGGTTGGTTCGCCCCCTGCGATCGCTTGACTTGTCACAGTAGCTTCAGTAATCCCGTCACTCGTCAGCAGAAATACATCTCCTGACTTTAATTCGATCGCACCCGCTTTGCCCCTCCAAACTGGCAGTATCCCCAAGGGAATGCCACGATCTTTCAGGAAATTCGGCTCTGCTGGCGTTTTACCGCTAGCGGATTGAGCCTTCACCTCCGAGTGAGACCAAACGATCGGGTAAATGTGACCCGCATTAGCAAAAGCCAAGTGTCCCGTTGACGGAGTATAACGAGCTACAACCATTGTAATAAAATGGTTGTTGCCGATCAGGTCGTCAGACATAGTGCTATTCATATTCTGCATAACTCGATCGGGCTCAGGAGAAACTTCTTGAGAAAGTTCTCGCCGCATCACCGAAATCGCGCTAGCCATAAATAGAGCAGCCGGAACACCCTTACCCGAAACATCACCCACCGCGATCCAAATATCCCCTTGAGAGTGGACGTAGACCTCAAAAAAGTCGCCGCCAACTGCCCGCGCCGGATAGCAGCAAGCTTGCACCCTGACAGTTTCAAAATCCGGCCAATTTTGGCGCAACAAGTTTGTTTGGATTTGGCGTGCCACCTCCAACTCGTTTTGCATCTGCTCGGCTAAATCCAGAGTGCGCTGGTAGAGCTTAGCTTGAGACAGGGCGAGAGCAGCTTGAGCTGCTACACCTTCTATTAACTCTATATCTTCTCCCGACCAAGGGTTAGTACCACCTTGCTGACACAGGGCTAGTACCGCCAGCAAGTCTTGCTGATAAGTCAGGGGCACAGCAATCTCAACCGAGTTACCGTCACCCCCACTGTTGGCGTTGACTTGAGTTTGGCGGCTAGCTACGGCTGCAACCAGCAAATTTTCATCAAAAGAAAAGCTGCTGGGTTCGGCAGTTTGGGCTTGGTAGGGGAAGGTACTCGGCAATAGTCGATCGCCATCTACCGGCCGCAGCATACAATAGTCGGCCTCAAAAGTTTGACCTACGGTTTGAACAATAGTTTGTACCATACTAGAGTAATCTAGCGACCCGCGAATCACGCTCATCACCTCATTAAACAGAGATTCTTTGCGTAAAGCGCGGCGCAGTGCAACACTGCGCTGCTTGTAGTATTTGTAAGTATCTGACGCTTGATTGATAACTAATTTCAGTTCTTCAGGATTCCACGGTTTGGTGATGTACTTGAAAACTTGACCGGAGTTAATAGCCTCGACCAAATCTTCAACATCTGTGTATCCCGTCAGCAGAATCCGAATCGTATCAGGAAAGCGCTCGACTGTTTTCCCCAAAAACTCGGTGCCATTCATTTCTGGCATCCGCTGGTCAGATATAATCACTGCCATCTCGCCTTGTTCGTCTAGAACTTCCAGGGCGCTGAGAGCGCTATCTGCTTTGTAAACCTGAAAGTCGCGTCGAAACGTCCGGTACAGCAAATCCAAGTTGTCGGGTTCGTCATCGACTACCATTAGTTTCAGTTTGCTTCCATCTCCCCGACTCATGCTATTCCCTTCCCAGGCTAATTAATCAGGTCTAAAACTAAATTGTCAATTACCCTCTTCTGATTCAGCGGAGCCAAATCTGCGTGAGGGCTTCGGGTTTGATAGGTCAGTGCCATGTTAGTGATACCACAAGGAAGTTCGGAACTTGCATCCGGGATCGGTCTTACCAGAAAGAATTGGTTTAAAGCCGGAACCCTTGTAGGGAGAAATTAAAATCAGACTATTCATTACTCCAATCCTCTTCCTTCCAGGTAGAGGTCGCACTCAACTGTCAACTGTCAACTGAACAGACCTCGCCTTGATTGAGAACTCGTGATTTACTTTCCTCACTGCCGAATCAAGTTAATTTTTCTGCCAGTCTGAGCTTAGCAGAACGGGAGCGGGGATTTCTAGCTACTTCTTCGGATTGTGGCACGATCGGCTTTTTTGTCAGTACCTGCAAACACTCTGTTGCTCTCAATTGGTGCTTAACTGGCCTATCTTCCAGGCTGTGAAAAGTAATAATTCCAATTCTCCCACCGGGTTTTAACCACTTTGGCGCTTCCTTGAGAAAAGTGTCTAAAGAAGCGAGTTCGGAGTTGACGGCTATTCTCAAAGCTTGGAAAGTGCGGGTAGCTGGATGGATTCTGCCGTTGCGCTGCTTGGGTGGGAAGGTGCTAGCGATCGCCCCTGCCAGTTCTGTAGTAGTTTCAAAAGGACGTTGTGCGACAATCCGCCTCGCGATGCGCCGCGACAGTCGCTCCTCGCCGTACTTGTAAATAATATCCGCTAGTTTAACTTCGTCCCAGTGATTGATAATCTCTTCTGCGGTCAAAGATTGATCCTGGTTCATACGCATATCTAACTTAGCAGGGTGGCGAAAACTAAAGCCTCGTTCCGGTGTATCGAACTGAGCAGAGCTAACGCCCAAGTCTGCTATAATACCATCAAATTCGGCATCAGGAGACTGATATTCAGCAAAATTGCCATGCCAAAACTCAACGGGCGAGTTGGCAAATCGGGCTTGGCAAAAACGGATAGCTTGTTCATCGCGATCGATCGCCACCACAGTCACATCAGCCGCCGCCGCTAAAATCAAACTCGTGTGTCCGCCACCCCCAAGCGTCGCATCCAAATAGCGTCCCCCCGGACGCACCGCTAAACCAGCAATTAATTCACTGGCCAAAACAGAAACGTGATAAGCCTCAATACTCACATCTGATGCAGGAGTCTCCTTCTCAGACGGCTCGATATCCTTCATAATTGATAAGAGCGAAACAAAAATCAACAATACACTGACTAATTACCAATCATTAACTATCAATTATGTCAAGAATTGAGACAAGAACCGAACCAATGGTGCTCAACATGGGGCCGCACCACCCATCCATGCACGGGGTACTGCGGTTAATCGTGACCTTGGACGGCGAAGATGTAGTAGACTGTGAGCCTGTTTTGGGCTATCTACACCGTGGGATGGAGAAAATTGCCGAAAACCGCACCAACGTGATGTACGTCCCCTACGTCAGCCGCTGGGACTACGCTGCGGGGATGTTTAACGAAGCGGTGACAGTCAATGCGCCGGAAAAGTTAGCGAATATTGCTGTCCCCAAACGGGCTAGTTATATTCGGGTAATCATGCTGGAGTTGAATCGAATTGCGAACCACTTGATGTGGTTAGGGCCGTTTTTGGCCGACGTGGGCGCGCAAACTCCATTTTTCTACACTATGCGCGATCGCGAACCAATTCTCGATTTGTGGGAAGCAGCCACCGGCTACCGCATGGTGAATAACAACTATTTCCGCATCGGCGGAGTAGCAGCAGATTTACCCTACGGCTGGGTAGATAAGTGCGAAGATTTCTGCGATTACTTCCTGCCAAAAATTGACGAATACGAACGTTTAATTACCAACAATCCGATTTTCCGCCGCCGGATTGAAGGACTGGGTACGATTTCTCGCGCCGAAGCGATTAACTGGGGACTATCCGGCCCAATGTTGCGCGGTTCGGGCGTCAGTTGGGATTTGCGGAAAGTTGACCATTACGAATGTTATGACGACTTCGAGTGGGATGTTTGTACCGAAGCTGCGGGCGATTGTTTGGCGCGGTACTTAGTGCGGATTCGCGAGATGCGCGAGTCGGTGAAGATTCTGTATCAAGCCTTGAAAGGACTCCCCGGCGGCCCTTACGAGAATTTGGAAGCGAAGCGCTTAGAAGGCGGGCCAAAATCTGAATGGAATAGTTTTGACTATCAGTTTATTGGCAAAAAAGTTGCACCGACTTTTAAGATTCCCAAGGGCGAACATTACGTGCGCGTTGAAAGCGGTAAGGGTGAGTTGGGAATCTATATTGTCGGCGATGACAATGTGTTTCCTTGGCGCTGGAAGATTCGGGCTGCGGATTTCAATAATTTGCAGATTTTACCCCACATCGTGCGCGGTGTAAAGATTGCGGACTTGGTGGCGATCCTGGGTAGTATCGATATTATCATGGGTTCGGTCGATCGATAGAAGCAAAAGGGCGATCGTATTTTTTGGCTATTTGCTAAGGAGTGCGATCGCTGCTTGTTTGCAGGTGCGATCGGCTACTATAAAAATCAACTTCTATAGCAACAATCTTAAATTGCTGAACATCAATATTTCTCTCTTCTCTCTTCCTCTGTGTCCTCTGCGCCCTCTGCGGTAAAAAAAATCTTTATTTCATAAATAAAATAACATCAACTTTAATTTAATTATGACAGTCCAGCAATCAAATATCAATGACAGTAACCCAGAGCTCTGCGCTTTAATCAGCGAAAGAATTGCCGCAAGTCCGCAGCAGCGCATAACCTTTGCGGAATATATGGATTTAGCACTATATCACCCGCAGTATGGTTATTATAATGGCGATCGCCCGAACATCGGCAAACAAGGCGATTTTATCACATCCCCTCATTGGAGTGCTGATTTTGCCGAGGTTTTGGGCGAGCAATTTGTGGAAATGTGGCAAATTCTCGGTAAACCTGATACTTTTGCGATCGTAGAAATGGGTGCGGGGCGGGGAACATTTGCCGCGAATGTGCTGCAATACCTGCAACGAAAATATCCCGACTTATTTAAAATTTTAGAATACATTATTGTTGAAATTTCGCCTGTTTTGCTTGCACAACAGCAGCAAAGCTTAGCCGAATTCAAAACAGTAAAGTGGTGCAATTGGGATGAAATAGCTAATAACTCTATCGTCGGTTGTTTTTTTTCTAACGAATTAGTCGATGCTTTGCCAGTGCATCAATTTATCATCGAAAAAGGGCAAATTTGCGAGATTTACGTTACCACAGCCGAAGAACAAAACCAAGAATCTGGGAGCAAGTTTATTGAAGTAGCGGGAGAACTTTCAAATCCTAAGATTGCCGAATATTTTGATTTAGTCGGAATAGATTTGTCAGCGACTGTCTATGCGGATGGTTATCGCAGCGAAGTCAATTTAGCAGCTTTAGATTGGATTAAAACAGTTGCCGAAAAATTGCAGCGCGGTTATTTGTTAACAATTGATTACGGCCATCCGGCGCACCGCTATTACAATCCGAGACGCACAGATGGCACGCTGCAATGTTATTACCGCCACCGATATCACAGCAATCCTTATATTAATATCGGGCGGCAGGATTTAACTGCCCATGCTGATTTTACGGCGCTGGAAAAACAAGGGGAATTGTGTGGTTTGGAGGTAATGGGTTTTACTCAGCAGGCTTTGTTTTTAATGATGTTGGGTGTGGGCGATAGAATTGCTTCTCTGTCTGCAAATAATGCAGAAGTATTGGATTTGACAACGTTTTTGCGCCGCAGGGAAGCGTTGCACCAATTGATTGATCCGATGGGTTTGGGAGGATTTGGGGTTTTGGTGCAGTGTAAGGGGTTGAAGGAGGATGAGAAAGGGGAAAAAGTCAAAGGTTTGAGAGTACCTGATTGATTATTAACTAATTAAGCTGTTTTTTAACCGCACGAGCGATTAAAGGTGCTTTCTTTTCTAATCCTTCTAAATTAAGTTCATTTTCTAGATACATTCGATACCACTCCTGACGTTGTTCTATCACCCATTCACTATTCTGAAGCTGTAACTTTTTGAGGGTAAATTATGCTCGATCGCGCTCGCGGGAAGGAACCTCATCAGTCAAAACCAACTGACAAGAAGGTAGGATAATCTCAAACCAATTATCCTCAACTTCAAACGGGTCAAAAATTTGTCCATCGCAAATTCCTGTGCAGCTATTCACCCGTTGCAAAGCATAGCGATAGTTTTTCCATTCATAAATCAAATGGCGGTTTTCTGGTTTACTTTTACTCAAATAATGATCGACAGTACCCATCCGACTCGGTATGTGCATCACCGAATATCCACAAAGATTCTGGAAATATTTAGCTAATTGAGGTTTGAAGCTAGACCAAAAATCTTTGGCTTCTTTACCAGGATTTTTAACTAACCAATTATTGCCTGCTTTTCGCACCTGTTTCTCAAAATCCGTTGGTTCCGGTGGCGGAGTAAATCGCATCATTTTTACTCTACCTCGGTGCTAACAATCCATCGCGGCCAGAAGCGATCGTGTGCTGGTAAAACTCGCAGAAGTTCCTGATGAATTTGTTCTTTAGTTCTCAGGTACTCAGGAAAAGTTTCCATGCTGTCTCCTCGCATCAAGGTATATGCTGCATCAATCGCTATTTCTGCTTCGCGAGAACGAGCTTGTTTTAATCCAAAAATATCTGAAGTTAGCCACCCAACAGCATCTCCTTGCTTTGCCCAAGGAACTTCATTGAGTATGACATCTTTGCCGCTCAATTCAAATAAAAACAATTTATCTTGTTCTTCATCAAATTGAGGTTCAATTGAGGCAAGTACCAAGGGAGAATGAGTAGTCGCTATTACTTGAATTGTGATCTGTTTCTGGAGACTTTTAGCTACTTCTAAGATGGCGGGCAGAATGGATCGTTGCCACTGAGGATGCAAGTGAGCTTCAACTTCATCCATCAGCAAAATCATCTGATCTACAGGTTCTTGCTGTCGCAGCTTAGATGCTAGCGTGTGTTCGTACCAAGCCCATACCAGCAAGTAAGCTAGTCCTAAAATACGTTTGATTCCTGCTGATGCGTAGATGACGGGGACACTGCCGTAAGGTAAATTGAGTGTAGGAATATTACGCACATCCTCAACAGAAACCCGTACAGGCTCTCCAGGTTCCATCCATTCGTCTGCATGGGGAGCAAGTTGCTGGATTACGCGGGATAATAGTTCAAATTGCGATCGATCTGGTTGACGTTGCCAATTCACCCAATCGTGAATTAGACCATTACATAGGACTTTATCACCTACTCTTAATCCATTCCACAGACTATCGGTAGTAAAATGATAAGAACTTGACTGCGGGCGTGCTGAATCGAGAACAGAAAATCCATCAACACGAACATAAATAATCAAGCTTCTCAAGCTGGGAGACATTCGCAGATTGAGCCATTTCTGATCGGAATAACTAAATAGACTTCTATATTCCTCAGAGTCTTTTTGATTGCCCAAAAGAGAGATAATTTCTGGTGTTTCACCTTCTACTTGCTGGGGGAAAGCGGGATGTTCAGACCAGTTTCCGGTTAGTGCCCACCAAGCAACATCTAACAGAAAGGTTTTGCCTAAACCGTTATCTCCGGTAAATAAATTGATCCGTTTAGCAAATTCGACATCGAATTGTGGGGCTGAGCCAACCCATTTGAGGTGAAGTTCTTTCAGCATATTGTGCTGAATAGACACGTCAAATTCTAAGTAATAGTCAGAATCAGATAATTTATACAGACGGATATAGTCTCTACCGTACTTCTGCAATGTCTCGCTGGTAACGGGTTCAAATTGTTTGAGAGCACCACTTTTTTCAAGTTTACCTTTGAGCCATCGCCCTAGAATTTTTAAGTCATCCTTGGATCTAAAGTTTTTGTTGTAATCGCCATTAGTGCTACAGGGAAATGTTAAACCATCATCAGTATGCGCAGTAAAATCTCCCTTGGGATAAATCGGATTCTTGGTTGTTTTTTTTTCAACTATAATTTCAACTTCATACCAGTCTCTTCGGGGAATTTTCCCTGTTTTTGTATTTTCTCTTCCTTTTCCGAAAAACGTATTGAGATTTGACTTCTGTTGAGCATCAACTCTTGACAAAGATATGTCTATATAAGGGGTTTCTGGAGTTATAGCAGGTAGGCGCATTAAGTTACCTCACTTCATCAAAAACTAAATTGTAACTGTAACTTCTGTTCAGAAGCCTCTAATTCTGCGTGTTCTAATCGTTCTTTAATTGACATCATTTGCAACTTTTGATTTAGCTTGTATAAATCGACCTTCTGATACTCGTCATTAAATAAGGGAATCAAACTCTTAACAACATTCACAATCCCATCAGGTGAAACAGCATTTCCAATTTGTCGCCTCACTTCCGTAAAAGAACCTTCAAATACAAAATCATCAGGAAAACTTTGTAATCTCGCTCTCTCCCTATTTGTCAAAGATCTCGGTTCTGGATAATGATAACCCCAAGTTCCGCCACCTCCGCCAGCAATGATTGTAGATGACGGTTTCTCGGGATCAATTCGCCGATAAACGTGACTAATCATACCTTTGACATAATAGGGGCTATCTTTGGGAATATCAGTAAAATTGCCACCAGCGTTAATTCGCTTCAAAATTTCAATGGTTCGCGGCTGAATTTTCTGATGTTCATTATTAAAAGGCACTTTCTCTACATCTTGCAATGCTTTCCCAGCACTTCGATAAGGATTTTGGCGATTAGGGCCGTATTCTGCTTGAGGATGCACAAAATCAAAGCCGGTGTCCATCCGAATTCCCACTAATAGCACTCTTTCTCGAAATTGCGGAACTCCATAATCAGCAAACTTGTAGAGTTTGGGTTTGACTAAGTAACCAGGCGCTATACTTTCAAAGTCGGAAATTATTTGTTTAATTGCTTGATAATTGTTAGCGCTTAATAAACCTTTGACATTTTCTGCGACAAAAGCTTTGGGCTTTTTTTTGTTGACAAAATCGAGAAAGTATGTATATAAATTTCCTCTGGTTCCTTCAAGTCCGGGACGCTTCCAAATCATTGAAAAGTCTTGACAGGGGAAGCCTCCTATACATATTTCTGCTTCGGGAACTTGTGCAATGTCTATATTTTCTATGCTGTCATTGACGATGACATCAGCAATGTTTCTGCTGAAAGTTTTGCAGGCGTATTGATTGGAGTCGATCGCCCAAACTACATCAAATCCGGCTTTGTGGAAGGGCAAGTCCATGCCGCCACAACCTGAAAACAATGATATCAGTTGCGGTTTGGTTTTCCAGGCGATCGGCTTTAGACGTTCAATCAACATATTATTTGAAAGTGCTACTAGGGCAGGCAAGATGCTCGCAATACAGGATAGCCATTATACCAAACATAGGAGCATTTGAATCCTTAAGAAATTTTATAGATTTTAGATTGACCAAAAAACTAGAATCGGCAATCTAATATCTAAAATTGATGTTTCACTCTTCGTCATCGAATTCGATCCCAGCTTGACGCAATTTTTCTGCTAGTCTTTCAGCGCGGAGTTTTTCGCGATCGGCCCGCAGCCGTTCTTCTTCAGCCCGCAGTCGTTCTTGATCAGCCCGCTCCTCCGACCATAACAATAACTCACCTTCGGCATTCCACCATCTCAGCCAATAGCCAGTTCTAGATTCGTGCGTTCCTTCCCAAATACCCAAAAACAAGTTTAATCCAGGTATCCAAAAACGTCCGTTATTATCCGGTTCTTCCGCTTCATAACGCTGCGATCCTAAAGAATAAACCTCTAAATGAGCGGTAGTCGCCCGAAAAATAACGTATCTTGGTACTTTGATAATTTGCTCATAAAAGAACCATTTACCCACTCGCTGCTTAAACTCAACGGAGTATTCTTCCCCGTAAGTTTCCGAGAGGAATTCCATCACAATTTGGGGGATAGTTCCTTCGGTGTGCGGTGTGTAACTGCGGCGGACTTGCGAGACATTTTGAGGATTGACGGGTTTCACGTACATCCAGTCTGGTGCTTTGCAAATAGTCTGCGGTTCGTCGTTGGTGGAGGATGGGAAACTAATTCCGGCACAAAGGGCAAAATTAGAAACTATTAAGGCATCCTGCACTAATTCAGGAAGTGCGGTTAGAGGTTGGCGCAATGCTGCGGCTATTAAGGGTTGGGTTTCGTCTTCCACTGGGTCGTCCGGTAGTTGAAAGTCGTCTGGCAGTAGGGGCCAGCTTACGATTAGTTTAGCGGGTGGGTTTTTAGTTGCTACTAACATAGTTTATCAGATGTTATAGGGGTTTAATTTTTAATTATACCTTTTTGTTTTTGGGATTAATGTTAATTGCCGTTTTTTGTAGATGCAGACGGCGGTTGAAACCGCGCCTACAAAAACAAAGTCCGCCTCCGCGGACTGAAGAAAATCAGGTAATTTCAACTGCCCGGTCTTCTTCAACCCGCGGAGGCGGGTTTTGCTTGTGTAGACGCGGTTTCAACCGCCGTCTCAACCGCCGTCTCAACCGCCGTCTCAACCGCCGTCTTCGTTTGTGTAGGCTTTTATCTTCTGTTTTAGCTTGTCTGTCATGGCTAGTAGTTCCGATTGGCCGATCGCACTTTGTTCACCACTCGCCAACCACTTCAATTGTACAGTCTCACTTTCAGCTTCGGCATCCCCCAAAACCAAACACGCAACTGCGCCGCTTCTGTCAGCTCTTTTAAACTGTTTCCCGAAAGCACTGCCGCTCAAATCTATCTCTACACTAAACCCGGCACTTCGCAATTTTTGAGCTAACAATACCGATTGCTGTTCGGCTTTTTCGCCCCTGGATACCAAATAGAAATCTAACTGCGGAACGGGCAAAGGTTGCAACTTTTGCAGCAGGATAATCAACCGTTCAACACCCATTGCCCAGCCGACTGCTGCCGTATCTGGGCCGCCCAATTCCTTGACTAAACCGTCGTAGCGGCCGCCTCCGCAAACTGTGGCTTGCGCTCCCAAATCGTCGGAAATAATTTCAAAGGAGGTCTAGGTATAGTAATCTAAACCGCGCACCAATCGGGGATTTAACTTATAGCTGATTCCTAAATTTGTGAGCATTTCCTGCACTCGCTCGAAGTGCGATCGCGATTCGTCACCCAAATATTCCAAAATACTCGGCGCACCAGCGACAATTTCTTGAGTTCGCACATTTTTGCTGTCCAAAATCCGCAGCGGATTGCGAGTCAAACGGTCTTGGGAATCCGCGTCTAATTCGTCTTTGTATGGTGTAAAATAATCAATCAAAGCTTGTCGATAATTTTGTCTGTCTTGCTTATTTCCGACAGAATTGATATCGAGCCGCAAATTGGTTAAACCGATCGCTTGCAGGATATCACAGGCGATCGCAATTACCTCCACATCCGCCCTAGGATTGGCACTTCCCAACACTTCGACACCAATTTGATTGAATTGGCGCTGTCTGCCTTCTTGGGCGCGTTCGTAGCGAAACATCGGCCCAGTATACCACAGACGCTGCACGTCTCCAGCCGCGTACAAACTGTTTTGAATAAAAGCTCGCACGACTCCAGCCGTGCCTTCTGGCCGCAAAGTAGTCGATCGATCGCCCTTATCTTTAAAAGTGTACATTTCTTTGCCCACAACATCCGTAGCTTCGCCGATGCCGCGTTCAAATAAAGATGTTTGTTCAAAAATTGGTGTCCGAATTTCTCGATAAGCCGCTTTTTTCAAAATTGTTCTAGCGACTTCTTCGATATTTTGCCAATATTGAATTTCAGCGGGCAAAATATCCCGCGTTCCCGGTAAAGTTTTAATTGAATTCATTTTGTTAGTCAGTCTTTATTTCTTAGTCCGCGCACCATCCGGACTTCGTTTGTGTAGTAGCGATTTCAATCGCCGAATGAATCATCGAAGGATCAACCAATAACTAATAATTCCCAAGCTCCGTATCGATCGCCATAATAAGCCAAAATGCGATCGACTCGCTCGCGGCAGGCCAAATCGAAACCTTCAGGATACTGTATCCACAAGCCCCCAACTTGGCTGTCGTTGTAATCAAACCGCTGCGACTGCTGCGGAATTAAACCAGTTTCCACCCCTTCAACTTGACGCAAATGGGCTGCCACTTCGCGATATACCGTCAGCGGCAATCCAGGGCATTGAATTTGATAGCAGAGTTGTTTTTCTTGTGCCGTTTGCATCATTTCTTTGCCTGTCCCCAACCAAAATCCCTATTTAAGATACTTCTTTATCGATCGGCCCTGGTAGAGGGCAGCAGTTAATATTGTCCATACATACCTTCCCCCACTGCAACGCCCAGCGCACCAGCGTAACTCGATTGTCAGCCCGCGTCTTGTTCAAGATATTGCTAATGTGGTTGTCAACTGTACGCTTGCTAATCTCTAACTTTTCGGCGATTTTCTCATTAGTCAATCCCGCCGCGACTAATTCTACCACTTGCAATTCTCGATCTGACAGAGTGACAGGGGTTTGAGAAACGCTCCCGCTCATAAATTTTTCCTATGTGTGCATATTTACCTATCTACAATTCTAAAGGATGACGGATGAAGTATGAAGAAAAAATTAAATTTGCTGTGCTATGGTTCCGGGAGATCGGTCTTTGTGGGATCGTCGCAGTTAAAGCCCAGTGCTGACTCAGCTTACTAGCGCCAGCACTTCATTCCTGTGCGATCGCCAGTGTACCGCTTGTCTAAAACCTCAAATCTAAAATCAATATGACTTATCCTCGCGTTTTGTGTCTGGGTGAAATTTTATTTGATTGTTTAGCAGACAAACCAGGAGTATCCCTAGAAGAGGTAGAATCTTGGACGGCATATGCTGGCGGTGCTCCGGCTAATGTTGCCTGTGCTTTGGTTAAATTGGGGACGGAGGCGGGATTTATCGGTGCTGTAGGTGGGGATGAATTGGGGGATTCCCTAGTGCAGGTATTGCAAGAAGTAGGGGTTGATACCAGGGGAGTGCAGCGTCATCCGACTGCGCCGACGCGCCAAGTTTATGTATTGCGGAATGCAGCGGGCGATCGAGCTTTTGCCGGTTTTGGTAAATTGGATACTGCGGATTTTGCCGACACTCGCCTCCAGGCGGCCCAAATACCCCAAGTGCTGTTTGAAAATGCCGAGTTTTTAGTCCTCGGTACTTTAGAATTAGCTTATCCTGAAAGTCGAGAGGCTGTAGAAAGAGCGATCGAACTAGCAGAGCGTTACGACGTTAAGATTATAGTTGACATCAATTGGCGTCCCGTGTTTTGGTCAAATCCAGACGAAGCAAAAGCGCACATTCTAAAACTCTTAAAAAAAGTTGATTTTGTCAAGTTATCTGACGAAGAAGCCGAATGGTTGTTTGCAACTACCGACGCTGGAGCTATTACCTACCGCCTCGATTCTGTAGAAGGAGTTTTGGTGACAGCGGGCGATAAAGGTTGCGGCTATTGTCTCTCGCAAAATGAAGGAAAAATTCCCGCCTTTGCAGTAGATGTTGAGGATACAACAGGTGCAGGCGACGGGTTTGTGGCTGGTTTTGTACGGCAGTTATGCAAGCATGGAATTAAGAATTTAGCAGATCCAGAAATAGCAAAACAAATTGTCACCTATGCGAGCGCGGTGGGTGCGATGACAGCGATGAAGCCTGGGGCAATTTCAGCTCAACCAACCGCTGCTGAAGTAGAAGCTTTCTTATATTTGTACAAAAATTATCCCGCCCAACATCCATAGGTTCGTAGTGAGGACTTTAGTCCGCATAAAGAAGGACTAAAGTCCTCACTACGAACCTGTTTTTTTTGAGGACTTTAGTCCGCATAAAGAAGGACTAAAGTCCTCACTACGAACCTGTTTTTTTTGAGATTAATCGCAAACTAGATAATTTTTAATCTGGCGCACCATTACCTCTAGCGGCTGCGAAGCATCTATAATAATGGCAGTTTCTGGTTCTTCGAGAGTAGCGCACTGACTTGACAGCAAGTCCACTTTCATGTAGTGATTTTCGCGAGTTTTTAACCGAGATGCTAATAGCTGAAAAGAAGCTTTGAGATAAACTATTTTGACTCGCTGCTGGTCTCGGCAGAGCATTTCGCGGTAAGATGCTTTGAGGGCAGAACAAGCCAAAACCACATTTTTATTTTCCAACAACCACCTGTCTATTGTAGTTTGTAGTTGCAACAGCCAAGGAAGGCGATCGGCATTTTCTAAAGGAATGCCCCGACTCATTTTCTCGATGTTTGCTGATGGGTGAAAATCGTCGGCATCGCTGAAATCCCAATTGAGAGATTGCGCCAGCAACTTGCCAACGGTAGTTTTTCCCGAACCGGAGACTCCAATTACAATTACAATCATCGGGCAGCAGAAGGAAGAAGGAAGAAGGAAGAAGGAAGAAGGAAGAAAATTAAGGTTTTCAGTAATTAATGATTTCCCAATCATCTTGGCGGTTTCTATATTTACCAAATACAGGCAATTTCATTTAGTTGTGCGATCGCAAAACCGAAGATTTGCACAGCGCGCACCCTACATTCATCTGGTAGGGTGCACGCTGCACACCTGAAATCAACTACTTTCTAACGCAGGAATTCGCGCGGATCTGTGACATATCCAGTTAGCGCCGAAGCCGCCGCCGTGTAAGGCGAAGCGAGATAAACTTGCGCTTCTTTGTTCCCCATCCG
This sequence comes from Microcoleus sp. CAN_BIN18, assembly GCA_026786085.1. Lineage (GTDB taxonomy): Bacteria > Cyanobacteriota > Cyanobacteriia > Cyanobacteriales > Microcoleaceae > Microcoleus. The sequence continues at coordinate 17,802 of JAJAYT010000446.1, forward strand.
ACCCGGGAAATTGCGGTTAGTTGTAGACACGCAAATTTCCGGTTCGTTCATCCGCCCAAATGTGTCTTTCGGGCCACCCAAACAAGCGGCGCAAGAAGGCGCGGCGGGTTCGATGCAGCCTGCTGCTAAGAAGATTTCCGACAGCGTTTGACCGTCGTATTTTGTCACAAACAAATCGTCGTAAACTTTTTGAGTTGCTGGTACTAAATATGTCGGAACTTTGACTTGATTTCCTTTGAGAATGCGGGCGGCATTCAAAAAGTCGGAGGTTTTGCCGCCGGTGCAGGAACCGATGTAAACTCGATCGATCTTGACATCGCGGCAATTCCGTGCTAAGTCGCGGTTGTCGGGGGAGTGCGGTTTGGCGACGACTGGTTCTAATTTGCTGACATCGTAGGTGCGATCGCTATAAAATGTAGCATCCGCATCGGTGTAAAATGCTTCAAAGGGCACATTAGTACGAGGATTAACGTAATCAAAGGTAGTTTTGTCGGCAGCCACCGTGCCGTTTTTGCCGCCAGCTTCAATCACCATATTGCACAGCGTCATCCGTTCTTCCATCGTCAAACGATCGACTGTATCACCCGCAAATTCCATTGTCCGGTAGTTAGCCCCGGCAACGCTGATATCGCCAATAATCTGCAAAATCAGGTCTTTTGCTAACAAATAATCCGGCAGTTCCCCGTTGAGCACAAAGCGCATAGTTGCGGGAACTTTAATCAGCAATTTGCCGGTTCCCAAAATAAACGCCGCGTCTGTATTGCCGATACCGGTCGCAAATTGTCCGAAAGCGCCGGCATTGCAGGTATGGGAATCTGTGCCGAACAGCACTTCGCCCGGCCTGGTGTGGCCTTCTTGTGCTAGGGCGATGTGGCAAACTCCTTTATAGTCGGGATTTGCTTTGAAGTCCGATCGATCTGTGATGTCGTAAAAGTATTTTATCCCTTGTTCCTTGGCAAAATCGCGGAGAATATCGACGTTGCGGTTAGCGCGTTCATCGTTGGTGAAAATATAGTGGTCGGGAATTAGGACGATTTTGTCAGGATTCCAGACTTTAGCATTCTCGCCGAATTCCCGCTTGAAAACGCCGATCGTGCCCGGCCCGCAGACATCGTGGGTCATCAACACATCTGTTTCTACCCATATATTTTCTCCGGGCTCAACTTTAGTGCGGCCTGATGCTTTGGCCAGGATTTTTTCGGTCAGGGTCATTCCCATAGTTCGATCGCTCTTTTTGGTGAGATGCTACATAACTGTATTGCCATTGTACGAAACATCGGCTGATACTGACAGCTAATTTATCAAGCAAACATTTTCTCCCATCTCAAATCGAATATTCTCTTTTCTCAAATCGATAGACTGTCACTTTCTGTTTAGCCGATCGCAAATCTCTACAATAGCGTCTACTTGCCTTAACACAAAAATAAAAATTTTGCAAGTCACTCGATTATGTGACTGGTAACTAACAGCTAGTGAGTGTTATTAGTTAGTGATTACTTAAAAAAAGCAACTTAAATCAGGGACTGTCAAAAAATCTCAGAGTGCATTTCTACAGTTGTAGACCTCAACCAGAGTGAAATCAGCGAGATAGCCGCACCGTTACGGTATCTAGTTTCGCCATTTTCACGCCAATATGCCACTAGAGATACTTTCCATGAATACACAGACACAAATCAATCAAATCTTGGATCTAGTAGGGGCGATAGTTGTGGAGATTGCAGGCGAAGTGCAATTCATGACTCAACGGGCCGAAGAACTTTTGAGCCAGTATTTTTTACACCGCATTCCAGACTCATTGCCAGAATCCTTACAACATTGGTTCAAAAATCAGATTTCGCGACTCACGTTCAACGGCGATATTCCATATCGCTGTTTGCCTTTGCACATTCAACAAGCAGGAAAACAGTTGATAGTCCGTCTGATTCCCGATCGCATCAAAGAGCAATATCTCTTGCTGTTGGAGGAAGAAGAACTGCAATCCTTCTCTATTTCCGCTCTGGAATTGCTAGGACTCACCAAACGCGAGGCGGAAGTTTTATTCTGGATTGCCAAAGATAAAAGCAATGCAGGAATCGCTAAAGCGATCGGTTGCAGTGAAGGAACAGTGCGAAAACATCTGGAGCATCTTTACGAGAAACTGGGTGTACAAACCCGGACGGCTGCTGTAATGGTTGCTCTGGAAAAATTGGGGCTATTCAAATCAGAATTTGTTGCAGTATCTTCATAATCATATACGCGGATCGTCGTATTGTTATCCAAATAAATTTGGCTCACTATTAGATCAAAAGCTGTTATCCAGCTTGAGCATATAGCTAGATAATGCTTCCCAGTAACGTTGTTCAACAAGGAAATAAACTATGTCTTTTTCAACAGAAATTGCTGCATCGACTTCCATACTAAAATTGCCAACAATTCAGGAAAGCCAAGAGGCTAACCTGGAAGAGGTGGGTCAACTGGGTATGTCTCAAGATGGAGTTTCGGCCGCAACACTTTTCGGTAATGGCTACCGTTATCGCCATAATTGGGGGAACCTAAACGGACAGCATATTTTGCCTCTCAATTGGGGCTTAATCACACCCAATTCTTACGTTTTCGTTGCTATTGGCGAAGGTAATCCCCCACTTCCAGCAAATGGAAAGTTTATCGGTGAGGCTCGATATACTCTCCATAACGTTTCCCCACAAAATGGTGTAGTCAAGATTTGGGTCAATATCGAGTGGGCAAATCCGATTCGGCTCTATGTTGACTATTTCGTATTCAACCCTTAGAAGCATGGATTAAATACAGGGCTGTTTCCTCACAAGTCACAGCCTTGTAAATTCAATAAATCTATTTTCCAACTAAACACATTATTCAACACTGAATCAGAGGTATTTTATGTCTGAACAAGCTAGTTTTTCCATTCCAGAAAATGTCCAAGCAGATGAAACGACAGGGCGTTACATTATTACTTTCCGCGAAGATGCAGTGACAGAAGGATTAGATATTCTGAACGATCGAGCTGGCATCATGGGGCTGGCAAATGCTGCCGATTTCCCGGAGTCAGCTCTAGACTTGAGCCAACTCGAAGCGACTGGGGGAGCTGTGTTTCCAACTCTCGGCGTGGCTGTCGTCTCCTTAGAGGAAGCGGCTGTTAGCAGCATCATGACATCAGCAGCAGAGAATTCCGCTATTTTGGCGATCGAACCGGAGCGCATTTTCTATGCCATTGACGATGGGTTGTCGGCAGATTACCTGGAGGGCTATCGCGATGCGGTGAATCACCTGTACGAGAAAGGCATTAATCCAGATGCAGCAGAATTCGGAGTCCCACAATGTTTTGCTGATGATATCCAGTCTACTTGGGGTCTGAAGGCAACGAAGGCGATCGACTCTAAGTTGAGTGGTAAAGGAATGAAAGTTGCTGTGCTGGATACGGGCATGGATTTATTGCATCCAGATTTCGCAGGTCGATCGATCGTATCGCAGTCCTTCGTGCCCGGGGAGGATGTACAAGATGAGAACAGTCATGGCACGCACTGCATTGGCACAGCGTGCGGATTCAAGGATATCAACGGCCGCAGGTACGGGATTGCTTACGAATCGACCATTTATGTCGGTAAAGTGTTGAGCAATGCCGGTAGTGGCGATGGTAGCTGGATTCTCGCTGGGATGGAATGGGCGATCGCCAACGGGTGTCAAGTCATCTCGATGTCCCTCGGAAACACCGTTCCCACACCGTCTCCTGCCTACGAAACTATCGGCCTTCGGGCACTCCAAAATGGGTGTCTGATCGTGGCAGCCGCCGGCAACCACCGAAAAACGGCTCCCCCCGGTACTGTCGGCCAACCAGCCAATAGCCCGTCGATTATGGCTGTTGCAGCCCTCGATAACTGCCTCGCAGTGGCTGACTTCTCGGCTAAATCTGGCGGATATCCAGGCGCTAAAGTTAATATCGCTGCTCCCGGAGTGAAAGTATACTCATCAGTGCCTATGAATAAAGGGCGTTATGCTGCCTTCAATGGCACTAGCATGGCTACACCTCACATAGCTGGGCTCGCTGCCCTGTATGCCCAATCGACTGGTAAACGAGGTTCTCAACTTTGGCAATTGCTAACTTCCCATGCTATGGCACTACCATTACCAAATAATCGAGTTGGAAGTGGGTTGCTGCAAGCTCCGTAATCACCGCTGGCGATCGCTCGCAACGGTAGCAGTTACTGTCGGTAGAAGGTGGTGAAAGTGCGATCGCAAACCTCCTTCTACAAACACAATTCAATCTCATTGAACGATACAGTAGGGACAATAGCTCAATGGATTTAGCCCAAAGGAGGCTGAATATGTCTGATGAACAAGTAGAGCGCATCATAGTGACTGTTGACGACCAAAACTTATCGGTAATTCAATCTGTTGTCACTGCCTTAGAGTCGGCGGGAATGAAAGTCGATGGGGTGCTAGCTGTGACTGGCATCATTACTGGAGAAGTTGCTCGGTCGAAACTAGAAGGACTAAAAAGTGTAACGGGCGTTGCTAGTGTCGAGAGCGATCGAGAAATGCAGGCAATTTAAACCAATTATTTAGGGGTTGGCAAATCCATTTTTGCCAATCCCAAATACCGCAAACCTTCGGGAGTTACGTCAAACCGGCAAGGCAAAACCTCTACACCTTCACTCATAGCCTGTCTGAACAATTGTCCGTAAAGGCGATCGGCACTATCTCCCGGAGCAAAATCCGTACAATCTCCGCGATTAATAAAATACAGCATTACAGCCCTCGAACCCTGCCGCACAACTTCGATCAATTCTCTCAAATGTTTCTGTCCTCTCTCCGTCACTGTATCGGGAAATAAAGCTAATGTATCTTTGACCCAAGTTGTATTTTTAACTTCTAGAAAAATCGGTTTTCCCTCACCAGTCAGCCAAAAATCAACTCGACTTTTTTTATCTTTCCCATAAACAACTTCCGGCTTAATCAAACTGTAATCGCCCAACTCTGGAAATAATCGCAATTCCAAAGCTAGCTTAATTACTCGATTTGGCAGCCCAGTATTAACTCCCACCCAAGTTGGCACAGTGTCGCAAACTTTAATTAATTCCCAAGTGTAAGCCAACTTGCGTTTGGGATTGTCGCTGGCAGATACTAGGACAGGATTTCCGGGAATCAAAACACCAGTCATCGGGCCAGTATTCGGACAGTGCGCGGTAATGATTTCTCCCGAATCTAGTTCGATTTCGGCGAAAAATCGCTTGTACCGCTTGATGAGAGTTCCGGGCAAAAGAGGAGGATATTTGTAAATTAAGTCAGTCATTCGATTTTAGTCATTAGTCAGTGGTCATTAGTCATTAGACAAGATTACAAAAGTCATTTTTATCTAATTGTGGGACGGGCATCTTGCCCGTCCCACAAAAAACATTTTTATCTAATTGTGGGACGGGCATCTTGCCCGTCCTAACTATGATTGATTTAATCATTCAAAAACTAACTTTGCTGAGGTTTCATCAACTGTTTCATCTGCGCTTTAAAAGCTTCCACCAATTCTGGACTGGCTTGAGTTTTTTGCCAAGAGTCGCGGGCATTTAGCCGATCGCACCAAGCCTGCAATTTGGGATACTCGTCCAAAGAAACGCCTAACTCTGGCAGCCACGGCACGGAAACTCCCGCCACAACATCGGCCAAGGTAATTCGATCGCCCTTGCCAAAAAAACTGTTATCCCCCAATAAACCCTCAAAAAACCGCAGTACAGTAGCTACTTGTTGCTGTGCTTTCTCCAACTTTTCCGGGTCTGCTTCGCCCCCGAAAGTCTGGCGTACCAAAGGACTCATCGCCGGTGTCAACTCGTTTACTGTCACCATTTGTATCATGCGGGCGATCGTCCTTTCCTGAGCATTTTCCGGCATCAATGCGATCGCGGGATATTTCGCTTCCAGATAATCAAGAATTGCTAAAGTTTCTATGACATGAAAATCGCCATCTGCTAAAACCGGAACGTGGTGAAAAGGACTAATTGCCAAAAAATTCGGTTGAAATTGATCGCCATTTAATTTGAGCGCCACTAATTCAAACTCTATTTCTTTTTCGAGCAAAGCAATCCAGACGCGGCGACTGTTAGTGGATAGCGGATTGTGATAAAGTTTCAGCACAGTCATTCAATTTTATATTTTAGATTAAAGTATCATAGCATAAGCTGTTCTGCATTTAAATTGCATATTAAAAAAATCAAATAATGAGTGGGGTGGGATCTTGTAGCCCGCCCTAAATATACAATTTAAATCTGCGACAGCATAAAAGGTTTGATCGTTCGGACTTTAGTCCTACATTCTTTGTTTCATATCCTTCGCTGCTAAAGCATAACCACCATCAGCGCCATCTATAAAATGCACTTGCTGCCCATTGCGTTCAAACACTAAACAAGTCATCAACGCCCTGTTAGTAACGTGCAAACCATAAACCAGCTTACCTTCACGATAGTTTTGTTCCAAATACTCCGTCAATTTCGATCGCTGCCACCCATTGCCCGAAATTACCATCCTCAACATATCATCAAATTTGCGATAATCCGTAGCTGCGATCGCAATATCTTTATAAACTCCCCAATCTAACTCTTCTGTCTTAACTTTCAAATTCATTAACAGCGAACCCAGCGCCGTTTCTAACTGTATTTTGGATAAATACATCTGGCGGTCTAACCAACTACAATTACTGGCTCTAACCAGAGTTTCTTTAATCAGTTTAGCACTATTTAATGTCAATTTAAGATTTTCACGGTCAATCGGATTTAAAGAATCTTCTTTACCGTAAATATATTCAATTTTTTCTAAAATATTTCTATAAAATTGATGGTTCTGCTGACCAAAATCTTCTCGCACCATTACCAGTAGCGTGACTATTTCCCCGTACTTGCTGGGGATATCCTGCCATCGGCACTCCAGTCCCGAAAAATCGGCTGTTGGAGAAATTCCATTATTTTTTAAACTATAAATATTACCAGCAACCGGATCTTTGATCAGTTCAGTAGCACGGGTTAAGCCGCCGCCGATAAAAATAGCTTGACTGTAATTTTCCGAAACTTTAAACTTAGCTATTTTAACCGGATAATTAGCTGCTGTCACCACTTTAACCGGCACAGCCCCAACTCGCAAATCCAGATCAAATTCAGTCTTAGCCATTTGTTGAGCGGCCAGCAAAGCAATCTTAGCAGCGGGTAAAAGTTGTGGGCCCATTAACATAGAAGCGCCATCGCCACCAAACACAAACGGAATATCAGTTTCGCCCGCTACATTCAAAACAGCAACGATCGAACAAGCTCCCAATAAATTAACTTCTTTATATTTTCCAGCTTCAATCGCTTTTGTAGAACCGCGAATATCTGTGACAAGAATGTACCAGTCATCCGGCACATCTACAAAGTTTTTGGGTTCAGTAATATCGCGAAAATTATCAAGTAAAGGTAATTGGGAATAGAAATTTTCCGAATTCATGTTATGATTTTCCAGATTTACTATTAAACTTAGTGAAGCCTTTTAGCACTAGCGTTTGTAACCATTTGTGTCTGAACCCCAGAAGCCCTCTCGTTCCCTAGCAGGGATTGCCGGCATTGTCGCAGTCGCCACTCTGATTAGCAAAGTCTTCGGATTGGTGCGCCAAATTGCGATCGCCGCAGCCTTTGGAGTCGGTGTCGCCGTCGATGCCTACAACTACGCCTACGTCATCCCCGGTTTCTTATTTATTTTGCTCGGAGGCATTAACGGGCCTTTTCACAGCGCGATCGTCAGCGTTTTATCTCGCCGCGACAAAAAAGAAGCTGCACCCTTAGTCGAGACTATCACCACCTTAGTCGGTGGCATATTGCTGTTGGTGACGATCGCTTTAATTATTTTTGCAGATCAGGCGATCGATTTGGTAGCACCGGGATTAAATAGAACAGCAGAAGGTTTAGAAATCAAAGCAATTGCCGTCCAACAATTTCGGATTATGGCGCCGATGGCCTTACTTTCAGGCTTGATCGGCATTGGTTTCGGCACACTCAACGCCGCCGATATGTATTGGCTTCCTTCCATCAGCCCTTTATTTTCCAGCGTTGCACTTGTCGGCGGTTTGGGAATTCTCGCCCTGCAACTCGGAGACAAAATAACTCAGCCAGAATACGCACTAATCGGCGGTTTAGTGTTAGCTTGGGGAACTTTAGCGGGAGCAGCTTTGCAGTGGTTGGTGCAACTAATAGCGCAGTGGCGCGCCGGCTTGGGAAAATTGCGTTTGCGGTTCAATTTTAAACGCCCTGGAGTGCAAGAAGTAGTTAAGGTGATGCTTCCTGCTACCTTATCATCGGGAATGCTGCAAATTAATGTCTATACCGACCTATTTTTCGCATCCTACATCCCTCAAGCTGCATCTGCTATGGGCTACAGCGGCTTGTTGGTAATGACTCCTTTAGGCATTGTTTCTAATGTGATTTTAGTACCATTTTTGCCAATTTTTTCTCGCCTTGCCGAACCCAAAGACTGGCCAGAATTAAAAGATAAAATTCGTCAAGCTTTAATTTTGACTGGGATTACGATGCTACCGCTAAGTGCTTTAATGGTAACACTTGCCGGGCCGATCGTCCGCGTTGTTTACGAACGCTATGCGTTTAATCAGTCAGCATCGCAGTTTGTCACGCCCTTATTGATGGCTTACAGTATTGGAATGTTTGTGTATTTGGGCCGCGACGTTTTGGTACGGGTTTTTTACGCTTTGGGAGATGGAGAAACGCCTTTTCGGATCAGTATTATCAATATCTTTTTGAATGGTTTGTTTGATTATTTATTAGTTGGAGCTTTCGGCGCACCCGGATTAGTTTTGTCTACGGTGGGAGTGAATGTTATTTCGATGATTATGTTTTTGTACTTATTAGATAAAAAGCTGGGTGGCTTGCCTTGGGGGGAATGGAGTTTGCCATTTTTGGGGTTAGCTTGTGGAAGTTCTCTCACTGCTTTCGTGTCCTTGGCTACTCTGCGAGGGTGTCAAAGATTTTTGGGTACTGAAGGTTTGGTAATTCAATTAGTGCAGTTGGGTGTGGCAAGTTTCGCGGGGTTGGCAGTTTTTGCCATTTTTGTGAATCAGATGAAGTTGCCGGAAGTTGAGATGTTTGTCGATCGCATTCGAGGACGTTTTGGCAAATAAATGGGAAGAGTTAAAAAAAGACTTTTAGTTAAGAAGTCTCGATAGACAGACAAGACTTCACGATTTGCCGGGTTTACAAAGCTAGTAACCTAACATCTCATGAATGTTGCCGTAGTCGTTAATAGCGTACTCTATTTGCAGCATCAAGCGCGGTTTCGCAGTTGGCTCCGTTCCCTTGTGGAAACAAAGGGGATTTTCTACAAAGCCAAAACCAGCTTTGCCACAGACATCTACCACATTTTGAACACCGTAATATTCAAGAATCTTTTCGTCATTGATGCTAGCACAGCGCGTGCCCATAAATTGGTGCTTCAACTTTTTGCCATTGTGCGTTCCTCGAATGTAAGCGTGTGGCCCGCTGGACATATCGACATCGGTTAGGTAGAAGAAAATTTTAATGAACCGATAGTCGTCTAAGTCGTAGTGAAATACTTGGGCGGCTTCGCGCTGCTGAACGACATTTCCTGCAACGGGAAAACTCCAAGATATTTCGCTTCCCATGTGTACTGCTTCGGCACCTAAAAATTTAGCTGCAATAGCCAATATGCCGGGGTCTTTTTCCAGTTTTTTGACAGTTGAAGACTTTTCTATGTTGCTCATATAGCTGCAAACCCGGGTGTTTTCAGGTAAGTCTACACCGACTTTTTCGGTTCCTTTGCAGGGCCAGGGACGATTCAAATCTCTGTTAATGTAGCCAACGGTAGAATTGGCAAAAGTCAAAAGTTCTTGAACTACATCTTGAGGTAGCTGGAGACCTTGATAGCAACTGTCTGTTTCGATAGTTGCTGCGATCGCATTTACATCCAAATTTCCCAAAACTGAAGCTTTTGCTCGGCTAATTTCACGAGGTTTCGTTGAACGGTTGAACAACATCGCTACCCAATCTCGTACTATCTCGAAACGAGCCAACTTTCGCATCAAAAACACTCGGGGCTCTTGAGTCAGACCTTGATAGCTTTTCAGGCAATAGTTGGCGAGCTTATACCAAATTTTTGCTGGATATTGAATCAGGGTTGTATTCATTGGTTGCAGTGTATTGTTTACAACATTTGTTCTTGTAGCTTGCACCTTTTACGGTTGAAGGTTTTCTTGTTTGCAAGAACATTAATACAAATCTGAAGCTTTACAAACGCTCTTACCTTAACATAATTATTTTGCTTGTCAATCCCAATCTCTTCTGTTAAATAACTGTTTATTTTGCTTTGTTCGTAAAAATAAATGGGTTCAGTCGAGTATAGTTACAGATGATTGTTTGCTGCTATTACTAGCTAATGTAAACAGAGTTCGATGTGTTGCTTTTATTTTAAGAATGTCAAAATTGGCGATCGTAATTTATTCGACATCGATCGCAAAATCTCAAGAAATTGTCAAAAAATACTAAAAAAGGTAAGGCGGACATTGCCCACCTTACCTACACACATTCAGCGCCAATTATGTTTACATTTTGCGCTGAAATTCCTCAAGCACATCCATCAAATGAACCAGAGACTGCATCGGAATCAAATCTGCTAGGGGGACTTCTCGCTTGCCGCCGCCCAACTTAACTGGAATTCCTTGCAAAACTTGTCCGACTTTATCGTCATCTAAATTGCCCTTTTCCAGCATTGAATAAAGTTGTTCAGCAACAACGGTATGCAGGTGGGCGTCACGGAGATACAGATGCCACTTGGCAATATCAATGTAGACATTTTCGCCGATTTCAGCGGCTAAGGATTCGATCGCCAGCGTAGTATTAGGCATATAAAAAAAGCAGAACGTTGTTTGTGATCTGTCAAAAGAGTTAACAAATCGCCGACAACTGCCTTCAGCCAGAATCTTTGGTGAGGGGCGAATAATCGGCGATCGCAAAAATGAAAATCGCGTGGGCCAAAACTACTAGAGCCCATACACCCGTTACCGAAACTGCCCAAGGCCAATCAGCCTTTTGCAAATTTTGAACAAACCACAAACCAGAATTTGTAGCAGAAAAAAGACCGACGTGGATGGCAAAATTCATCCGGTCATCTAAGCGGCGGTACTCTGGATCGTTGCGATCGGGTTTGCGGGGCCAACGAGGAGGCATAGTTTTTCACTTGATGTTAGTAGTTCTGTGCCTATTTTAATCATAAGTGCTGCTTTTTGAATGCTGCATCCCTCTCTAGACAGGAAATTTATTCCTCTAAATTTTGATAATCCCCTGATTTGCCGCCGCTTTTACTCACGAGTCGAATCGATTCAATGGCGATCGACTTGGACAAAGCCTTCGCCATATCATACAGAGTCAGGGCCGCGATCGAAACCGCCGTCAGCGCCTCCATTTCCACCCCAGTTTCCCCCTTAATTTTCACCGTCGCTCGAATTTGATACCCCGGCAACTCGGCGTCAGGAATCACCTGCACTTCCACGCTACTGATGGGCAGAGGGTGACACAGCGGAATCAAATTCGCCGTCTGCTTCGCCGCCATAATTCCAGCCAGCCTCGCAGTGCCCAACACATCGCCCTTGGGCGCATTCCCCGCTTCAATCGCCGCAAAAGTCTCCGGCAACATCCGCACCCTGGCAGCAGCCACAGCTTGCCGCACCGTTGCCACCTTCGCCGAAATGTCTACCATTTGGGCTTCCCCGCTGTTGTCGAGATGAGTTAGTTGCGCGCGATCGGGCAATTTAGAAAAAGTTGGCGAAATGTCTTGCATTATTTTGGTAAAGGTGTTACTGTTAGTTTCTGTGAGAAAAGAAGTTAATCAATTTTAGATTAAATCTGGACTTGACAGGGGCTTGTAGCTTAGTTGGATAGAGTGCATGGCTACGAACCATGAGGTCGGGGGTTCGAATCCCTCCAAGCCCATTATCAAAAGCGACGCATCCTACAAAATTTTGTAGGGTGCGTTGTTGTTTGAAATTGCGAAGTGCGATCGACAATAGACCAATACTTTTCAGTTAGAATTGTCCGAAGAGAGGAACGAAGCAATCGCAGAGTCTGTTTTTCACATCGCTTTTACTCTCTTGGCGGTCTGATCTGATCTAAACTGTATCGGACAATAGACAAGATTGCAAAAATAGCCAGGACGGGCAAGATGCCCGTCCCACAAGAAACAGGATTTTTGTGAGATGGGCATCTTGCCTGTTTTCTTACCAAATCACCGATTCAAAGCATAAACATCTTTGCCTCGCCCGATCGCAAATTTCATCGAATGAGACAAATCCTTGCTACACAGAGTAACAAAAATCAGTAAAGCCAAAGCAGCCAGAACAGCAGCCAAACCAAACATATTTCTGTAGCCGACTTGTTCAGCAACAAAGCCCAAAGTTGGGCCAGCCAGCGCAATTCCCAAATCAAATCCGCCAATACAAAGCGAAAACAATCGACCCCTTTCGAGAGGTTCGCACCTATCCGACATCAGCGTTACCATCATCGGCAAAACAGTACCACCGGCAGTACCTTCAACCAAAGCTGCGACTAAAAAAGCACCGCTGCTGTTAGCAAAATACAACAATAACATAGACACGGCATAACAGATTAAGCCACCAGAAATAAACAAGCCGCGGCCGTATTTGTCCGAAGCCCGTCCCGTGACTAAGCGCATACTAAAACTGGCGATTGCCGCTGTAGAATAAAATAATCCCGGATTCAAATCAACCTTGGTTTCTTGGATAAACAAAGGCATAAAAGTGCTCAAAGTTCCGAATATCAAACCAACCAGCAATAACACTAAAGCCGGAATCCGCACTCTAGGATTCCACAGCATTTCCCAGTATTTTTGATTATTTTTGTCTTCAGATAGCGAGTCAGACTCTGTTAAATCGACAAAATTTGGTTCGGCAATTTTGCAGGTAAAAAATACAGCCATTGCTGCGAAAGCCGCCGACATTGCAAACAAAGGAGTATAACCAAACCAAGCTTGCACAAATCCGCCCATAGCCGGGCCAAATGCCAAACCGGTAGGAGCTACCAAACTCATGTAACCGATTAATTCACCCCGCTTTTGGGGCGGAGAAAAATCTGTTACTAAAGCGCTGTAAGCGGTGGTAAAAGCGGCGATGCTAATGCCGTGAAAAGCACGAAGCACTAACAGTAAAGGGACAGATGTAGCGAAAATGTAACCTAGAGGGGCGATCGCAGCTACTGACACTCCTATCAGTAAAACTTGTTTTCGCCCCGTGCGATCGGCTATTTTACCCAACCGCGGCCTCGACAGCAAAAGCCCGATCGCAAATGCACCCATCACAAAGCCAATTTGCTGTTTTGTACCGCCCACAAATTGAACGTACAACGGCACAGTTGGCAGTAGTGAAGCCAAACTCGACCAGAATAGCAAGCCTGCGGTGAATAAAGTCAGCAAGCTGCGTTTGTGTTGAGGTTCGATGTCCCTAAAAATATTCAAGATGCCAATTCCCTTTAAAACCTTCCGAGTCCACTCAAGCTAACGTCGAGTGTATCTATATCATTGTGTTACAATTCCTTAATATTTGCCACTTAAAAAGTTGATATTCGACTCACAGTCAACCGCGAACAGTCAACTGTCAACTGTCAACTGTCAGTCTCACCAATCAACCTCAGCCCTTTCCTCCACCACCCGCTGATAAACCCACTCCGTTTCCATCGCCAACTTCGGCCAACTAAATCGGCGTTCCAAATCTTCATAAGCATTGTCAACCAACCACCGCCCGTAACCCGGATTTTTCAAAACTTCCAAAATCCCCCAAGCCAAAGAATCCCGATTATTTGCCTGAGTAACAACACCTGTTTTAGTGTGCTGTACCACTTCGGCAAGTCCGCCCGCATCCGAAACTACCACCGGCACTCTTGCAGCAAAACTTTCTAAAGCTACAATGCCAAAAGGTTCGTAAAGACTGGGGAAAACTGCGCAGTCAGCAACCGTCTGAAATTTGTCGAGATGTTCCTCAAACATGAAGCCAGTAAAATAACACTTATGCCAAATTCCTAAATTCCAAGCCAAAAGTTTGAGATGATCTGTATTACCGCCACCAACAATTACTATTTTGGCTTTCCCCCCCATTTCCCAAATAACTTTAGGTGCAGCATTCAGAAATACAGCAATGCCTTTTTCATAGCTAATTCTGCCTACATAATAAACTATTTTTTCGTCATCTGCTGCAAACTGGCGGCGAAAACCCATCGCATCAAATTCGTTTCTGCGGGGCTTTTTTTCCGACCTAATTCCGTTGTGAATTACCTCTATTTTGTTCCAGGGAGTCGATAGTACCCGTTCGGCTTCCCGCCGCATATAATCGCTGCACACAATTACCCGCCAAGCGTTGTAAGCGAGGTCGTTTTCCTTGGCGTTAATGTAGCGCTGTCCCTCATTGTGGAGGCCGTTGAAGCGCCCGTATTCGGTGGCGTGGATGGTGGCAATTAGCGGTACTTTAAAGGTATGCTTGAGGGCGATCGCCGCATCTCCCACTAACCAATCGTGAGCGTGGATGAGATCGAAGGGGCCTTCCTCCAGCATCAGTTTGCCACCTTGGTGTCCCATGCTTTGGTTGAGGTTCGCCACCCAGTGAAAAAAGTCCCTGGCGTGTCCCACCACCACCCGATGCACGTGTATTCCTTCCACCACTTCGTACATCGGCGCGTGGCCGAACTCTACTGTAATTAAATGAATCGAGTGGCCCAGCTTCACTAATTCTGGATACAGTTCCGATACGTGGCGGGCGATACCGCCTACTATTCTGGGAGGAAACTCCCACGCCAATACCAAAATTTTCATTTTTCTCCCCTCCTAAGAATTTATATATCTTTATGTGTATTGTTGACTACTTTATTGTATAATGCACAGCCTAAAATGTTGATCGATCGCAAATTTATGCCCGAGGGCTGACACTTGGCTGCGACAAGGACGGAAATTTATGCAGAAACCGGGTTTTGGCAGGCAATTGCTCGATCGCCCGAAGGCTGCCTCCAAAACCCGGTTTCTGCAATAGTTGGGCTACACCGTCAGTTTCGGGCGATCGCACCTACCGACTTACCCTTGCTTCAAAATCGGCTCCAATTCACGGCGAAAACTAGCCCAAGCAGCCACCGATGCAGAGTCAGACACAGCACCCTTACGCATCAAAATCGCGCCGTCTTCAAAGCCAACAATGCCATACTCGCCCGATTTCGATAGTCGATCGATCTGCGGGACAATTTCCTGCAACTGTCCCCGTTCCCGGCGAAACGCAGCCTGATACTGCTGCAACTGCCACATATCGGCAATTACATATTCCATCTTCACCGCTTTCCCCGCATCATTACGCAGTTCAAACATCGGAAACCTGAGAATTTCGCGGCGGCTTGACAAAATCGGCACAATAGTATTCGTTGCAGCCACGCTAGCATCAGCAGGAATTTCAGCCAACAGCGGCCGGACTTGAGAAACGTGCTGCCACTGTCTGATCAGAGGAACCTGCACCCAAGGCTCGATCGCATCCGGCAAAATAAACGAAAAAGTTCGATTTGGGTTAGACGTGAAGGTAAAAAATAGCGACAAGCAGATGCAAAATGCCCAAAATCGCCGAAACTTGGCAGACGAAGGGAAAGGAAACATGGCATTCGGAAAACGCAAGCTGGTTTTTTTGCCGCTTCTAATTTGATCTTCTTCCTGTTGGCGATCGGCCCACCACAGAATCGCCCCATAAAACAGCCCAGGAACCACAGTCATCGCATAGCGAATATTAATCGCCAGCACCGACTCTCCTTTCGCTAAAAATAGCTTTAGCAGCGGAAATCCAGCGATCGTCCAAGAAGCTGGCGCTACGGCAGGAACCAAAGCCAACGGCAACCACTGCCCCAGCAGATACTTGATTTTACCAAAAAACGGCGTAAATAATTGTTCAATCAACCGCCCAGGATTGCTCGCCATTCCCCAAATAATTTCGAGAGTCGAAGCTTCATCACCATCAGCATATTGACCGAAGCGTTCCATCATAAACCGCTGGGAAATATCAGCAGAAAACAAAGGCATAATCAGATTTGTCAACAAAATCATGTAACCAAAACTGAGAATGCACACAGCCAAGCCAGTCAGAGGATAGCGCCGACTCAAAATCAAGTAAACCCCCACCCCAAATAACACAACTCCGCCATCTTCTCGTACAGCCAACATTAAAGTTGCGAGAATCCCAAACAGCGGCCAAGTGCGCTTCTCCATCGCCAGCAGCAAGCTAAAAATATAAAGCGGAGTTTGGCAAGAATCATGAAAATTGCCTAATGTCGGGCCAATTACCGCGTTCGCTGCGTAATAGCTGACCACAATTGTCGCCGACAGTCTTGGCTCTAGATAGTGTCTGGCGAGAGCATAGAGCACTAAACCAGCCACCGTAATTAAAGTCACCTGCAACACCGTCAAAGTGACAGGAGAGGGAAACAGTGAGTAAATTGGCAGCCACAGCATCAGCGATGGAGTGAAGTGCTGCCCCAACCGATGGTAAGATACGTCAGGAATCTGGTTTTGGTGAACCACGTTAGTGGACAAAGCCGAAGAGAGGGAACTCTCAAAAAAGTGACCCCGAGTGCCATTCCAAAAAACTTGATTAAAAATGCCTTGGTCATAAGTAGCGTAAAAGCTGTAGTAGCGGTGCAGTGTCAGCAACAGGCACAGCACAAAAAAGGCGATCGCCACTTGAACCACTACCCGCAGCGACTCATTTTTCTTCCAGTTCAAAAATACCATTCGCCCGCCGTAATGAAATCATCGGACAATAGCATAAATCTAAAGTAAGTATTAAATTAAAGTAGAAGTGAAATAACTCGGCTCGGCAATGGTCAATTATTTTCACCCGATCGAAAAAGGCAACAGCGTCCATCCGACATCCGGCACCAGCGATACCGACTGTTCTCCCGAACAGCCGGTCAATTCCGCACCCCTTTTACAGCTTTTGCTGTTCGTAGACAAGCGTTCCTCTTCCAGGGAACAGACCAGACACATCCGCAAGTACCTCAAGGATTTGAAGGCAGAGTGCGACTTTGAGCTTCAAGTCATCGACGTAGGAGAACAGCCGGATTTAGCCGAACACTTTAAACTTGTAGCGACTCCCTCGCTGGTCAAAATTCATCCTGAGCCGCGGCAAACTCTCGCCGGCAGCAATCTGATCGCCCAACTCGAACACTGGTGGCCTCGCTGGCAGCGTTCTGTAGAAGAATACGCCATTGAGCAGCAGCAGTCTGCGCCAGATATGGCTCCAGCTCTGGGAGACGACCCAAAACCCATTTATTCCGTTGCTTGCGCTACTGAGCTCGTGCAGCTTGCGGATGAAGTTTTTCGGCTCAAACAGGAAAAAGAGCACCTGCAAGAGCAATTACAGTTGAAAGACCGGATTATTGCGATGCTGGCTCACGACTTGCGCAATCCTTTGACGGCCGCATCTTTGGCTTTGGAGACTTTGGAGTCAAGTCAGAAGGTGAAAGAGGGGGAAAAGTCGGGTTTGACACCGAGTCTGGCGGCTCATTTGATGAAACAAGCCCGTCGCCAAATCCGGGTTGTCGATCGCATGATTACAGATATCCTGGAAGCAGCGCGGGGTACAAACGCTCAACTCCACATTCAACCCAAAAAAATCGAACTGGGGGCGATTTGTCAAGATGTAATCCTGCAATTTCAAGACAAATTTCAGGCCAAAAGTCTCAACTTAGAAATAGACATTCCCACAGATTTGCCCTTGATTTATGCCGATCCCGATCGCATCAAACAAGTCATCGTCAACCTGCTTGACAACGCCAGCAAGTACACGCCAGAGCAAGGAACTGTTAATCTTTCTATTCTCCACCGCACAGCATACAAAGTTCAAGTCAGCATTTGCAACAGCGGCCCGGGAATTCCTGAAGAAGATTGAGCGAGCATTTTTGAAGACAGCTTTCGCTTACAGCGAGATAAATCAACAGACGGTTACGGCATTGGACTGTCTTTGTGTCAAGGCATCATCCGCGCCCACTACGGTCAAATTTGGGTAGACTCTGTACCCGATCGAGGTAGTTGTTTTCACTTTACTCTGCCTATTCAAAAATAGTTGGCAGTTGGCAGTTGACAGTTGACAGTAATGACAGTTGACAATTGTCTGCAACCGAATTTGACATCACAGTTCAACTTGAACGGAGTGCAGCGATAATCTGTTCGTTTGCCTCGGGAAAAGTAAACTGGTCAATTTCGTCGAGTGTCACCCAGCGAATTTCATCGCATTCGATCGTTTGCGGTTCCCCGCTGACGTGGCGGCAGTGGTGCACGTAGAGTCTCACTGTAAATTTAGTGTAGTCGTGGTCAATTGTAATCAGCCGATCGCCCACTTCGACGACAATCCCCAACTCCTCCATAATTTCCCGTTGTATGCAAGCTTCGACGGTTTCCCCAGGCTCTATTTTACCCCCGGGAAACTCCCAGAAACCGCCGTGCAGTCCGTGTTGTCGGCGCTTGTCAATCAAAATTTGTTGGCGATCGTTCCAGATCGCAGCCACGCCGATAACTTTGTGGGCTACAGGAGAAAGAGACATATTATATTAATAGGGAATTAGTCGTCGGTCATTAGTCATTGTTCATATTATATCCGGTCGATTACCATAACAAAATGGTTCGTAGTGGGGCGCTAAAAATCGGCCAAATTTTTTAAAGAAGTAAGCCCAAAAAAACCCACCGCTAAAATATTTTTTTTTTCAGCAACAATAATAA
>JAJAYT010000447.1 GCA_026786085.1 Microcoleus sp. CAN_BIN18
AATACGGTTTACTTAAGGCTTTTTGACGAATTTCTTAAGTCAACCATATTGCGGTAGGGGCGGCTTGGGCTCAGAATTTATGAAATAATCGACTGTATCAAGGCAAAACCCGCCCTCTTAAGTAAACCGTATTGATTTCTAACCATTCCTCATCCGAAAGCGGCTGCACATTCAAATCAATTTCAAAACAGCGACAAGCCGCCGCACTCAAAACATCAACAACAGTTTCAATCAAATCATTTCCCACTTCATATAGAGGTAAATTTACCGGAATTAATTCCTCCCCAAAAACTTGAGAAAACAAATCAAAATCCGGTTGCAAACGCATAGAACCATGCTGCAAAATAGCATCACCTCTGCGTAATTGAGCGCTACCAATTAACTTATAACCATCAGGTGTCACCAAATCTGCACCCGTCGCAGTCCCAAAACAATTCGGATTGTGAATATAATTCCGTCCAGCTTCCCCGTAGTGCAAATCCAAACCCATTTCCCGCCAACCCTCAATCAAAAACTGGCAGATATTCTGATAAGCTTTGAGACGACTCCCCGCAAATCCCGACGCCACAACAGCATAAGTCAAATCGCCTTGATGCAGCACAGCCCGCCCGCCGCTGGGCCTGCGTACCAAATCCACAGACATTCCCCCGAAAGATAGCTGCTGCCAAAATTCGGGCCATCGGCGCTGGTGATAGCCCAAAGAAATCGCCGCAGGTTGCCAAGTATAAAATCGCAGAGTTGGCCCAATTTTGCCCGCCAGATGCTGTTCCAGGAGCCATTGGTCGATCGCCATCTGCAAACTCCCTGACGCTGACAGCAGCGGAATTAGACGCCAAACAGAATTAGTCATCAGTCCCCAGTCCTTAGTTTGCGCTCAATAATTGACAGAATGTTTTAAAATTGGTAATACTCATTGAAAGCCGTGAAAGCAAGTTTGTGTAAATTTCACAGAGTCAATGCTGTAGAGATAAATAGGAAAAATAATTCTTAAACCATGAGCAACAGTGTAATTGTCATTAGCGACGAAAAATTTGATACAGAAGTCCTGAAAGCAGAGCAGCCAGTGCTAGCCTATTTTTGGGCACCTTGGTGTGGGCCTTGCAAACTGGTATCAGCTTCGATAGACTCGATAGCAGCAAATTACAGCGATCGGCTGAAAGTAGTGAAAATGGAAATTGACCCCAATCCAGCTACCGTCAAACAGTATAAAGTAGAAGGAGTCCCTGCTTTCAGACTCTTTAAAAATTCTGAATTAGTGCTGTCCCATGAAGGAGCGATTACCAAACAAAAATTGACTGCTTTGTTAGACGCTCACTTATAAAAATTTGAAATGAATAGGGAGTTTCCAACTCCCAACTCACAACCATAGCAATCGCAAATACTTTTCAAACCCCTGTATTCTCCCCTCAATCTTCCTCTCTTGCTCTGCGCCCTCTGCGCTCTCTGCGGTTAAAAACTCTTTCAAAAATCAAAAAAATAAATAATAATCAGTCAACCCTAAAAAAAACATTAACCATCCCAAAAACTGACAAAACTATGGAATTTGCTCAACGTTTACAACCATTGCAATCGAATGTATTTGCCGATATGGATCGGGCGAAAGCTCTAGCGAGAGCTGCCGGGAAAAATGTAATTGATTTGTCACTCGGTTCTTCAGATTTGCCGACGGCTGCTCATATCACAGATGCGATCGCACATTCTCTGTCTGACTCCAGCACCCACGGCTATTTGCTGTTTAACGGGACGAAATCTTTTCGGGAAGCAGCAGCTATTTGGTATGAACAGAAATTCGGGATTTCAGTCAATCCAGAAACAGAAGTGCTGCCTTTAATTGGTTCCCAAGAAGGTACGGCGCATTTGCCTTTGGCTGTACTGAATCCCGGAGATTTTGCTTTGTTGCTCGATCCTGGTTATCCTTCCCACGCGGGCGGTGTTTATTTGGCTGGCGGGCAAATTTACCCAATGCCATTGTTAGCAGAAAATCAGTTTTTGCCTGTATTTGATGATATTCCACAAGCTGTATTAGCTCAGTCGAAGATGATGGTTTTGAGTTATCCTCATAATCCGACAACTGCGATCGCACCTTTGGCCTTTTTTGACAAAGCGGTGGCTTTTTGTCGGGAACATCGGCTGGTTTTGGTGCACGATTTTCCTTATGTGGATCTGGTTTTTGACGATTCTGGACTTGAGGCCGCCCAAACCGAGGAAAACCGCAAATTGATGGCACCGTCTATCTTTGAGGCCGATCGCGATAAGAGCGTGGCGATCGAGTTTTTTACCCTGTCCAAGTCGTACAATATGGGTGGTTTTCGAGTCGGATATGCGATCGGCAATCCCGAAATCATCCAAGCACTGCGCCAGGTAAAGGCCGCCGTAGACTTCAATCAATACGAAGGAATCTTGAATGGGGCGATCACAGCTTTAACAGGCCCTCAAGACACCGTTAAAACCAGTGTAGAAACCTTCCGAAAACGGCGAGATACCTTCGTGTGTGCCCTGCAAAACATCGGCTGGGAAGTGCCAATACCCCCCGCTACAATGTACGTTTGGGCGAAACTCCCGGAACCTTGGGCAATAGATTCTGTGAAATTTTGCACTCAGTTAGTAGAAAGTACAGGAGTTGCGGCTTCCCCCGGTGCCGGCTTCGGGAAATCGGGAGAAGGTTATGTGCGGTTTGCCTTAGTTGAATCGCCGGAAATTTTGGCAGAAGCTGTTAGGAGAATTGCTGAGTTTCAGAGTTAATATCAAAATATATTGCACCATTAAAATAAGACCGGGCGGTTGAAACCGCGTCTACACAGACAAAACCCACTCCAAGCGGGTTGAAGAAAACACGATCGTTGAAATGCCGTTGAAATTACTTTATTTTCTTTAGTCCGCGGAGGCGGACATCGTTTGTGTAG
>JAJAYT010000448.1 GCA_026786085.1 Microcoleus sp. CAN_BIN18
GCCTTTTTCAAACAGTTCTTGAATATTCACAGTATTTTTACTCCTGCATAACCTGCTAACCTTTGCTTCTGTTCTACTTTTTTTAACAAATTTAAGGCCATTCAATTTTAGCTATTAATCTACCGTGTTCTGGAGCCGATCGACTATTTAATCATTCTCTTCTAAGTCTTCTTCACACATCTCTTGCAGCGACTGGTGTAGAAGGCGACGGGAAGAGCGGCGATATTTTTTAGTTTGCAGCTTCGGTTCGTATTGCTGCGTACCATCCGACTTAGTTTGCTGCTTCAAACTCGCCTCCGCACTACTAGAATTTTGCTCTTGTTGCTGGCGGACGATCGCCTCTTCCAGGAACTGCAAGTAATACTCATAGCGCTCCCAATCGCCCCGCACGACACAATTAGGCTCACTTCGGTGGGAGCAGTCGCTAAACTGACAAGTACCCAAAGCAAGCCTGCGCCGAACTTCCGGGAAATATCGAGGTAACTCGGACGGATCGCATTCAAGTGCCGGCTGATTGAAGCCTGGAGTATCTGCCAAAAGTCCGCCACCGGGGAGATCGAACAGTTCTACGTGGCGAGTAGTATGTCGTCCGCGGCCGAGTTTGCCGGAAACAGCGTTCACTCGAATATTCAGTGTCGGAATCAGTTGGTTGATCAAACTCGACTTACCAACCCCTGAAGGCCCGCAAATTACCGTTATTTTGCCTTGCAAGTGAGTTTCGATAGAGGAGCAAGAAGCCACCCCCTGACTCTCCACCAAGGCAACCCCCCGCTCAAGAGGAAGCAGGGAGCTATCTATTTCCTCTGATAAATTTGGGTTTGTGGCAGAAACTTCATTTTCACTGTTATTAGCAGCTTCATGGTAGATTCCTAAGCCACTACGGACACTAATAAACATAGGATCGTATCCCCATCCTTTAAGCCGATCGCGCCACTGTTCTAACTCTTGGGTAGTGACCAAATAGCATTTGTTCAGGCACAAACTCACCTCTAAACCTGTAGACTCAGGCTTGACTAAAAACCGAGTTAATGATGCGGGGTCTAAGTCCGGTTCGGTGAGGGCAAAAACGAGGAGAATGCGATCGGCATTAGCTACAGGAGGCCGATTGAGTTCTGTTTGGCGGGGAAACACTTGAGAGATCACACCCCTGTGGTCATTCCAGTCAGGTTCTTCTACCATCACCCGATCGCCCACCATCACCTGTTGACCAATTTTTTTGAGTCGAGTGCGGCGAGTACACAGCAGACTCGGAGCATCAGCTAGGGGACGATTTTTCCCATCAATGCAGGCCTCTGGATCTAAACTTACTTGATAGAAGTTAGCCTGAACGGCGACTACAGTACCTACGAGCGAGGACGAATTCAGGCTCATCCTGCTTCCTGATGTTCTGGGCACTGCACTTTCATCGCAAAAAATCCCGAATCAGTCTTATCTTCAACAAATTGCGTTTCTAGAATCTGGTAGCCTTCCATTTTTAGACTATCAGGCACTTGTTCGATCGGCTCCCCAGCGTCCAGCCACACCTCTAAAACAGCACCCGGTGCCATTTGCTCCAAGCGCAGTTTAGTTCGCACAAAATTGATCGGACAGGGCGTACCCCGCAGATCGATTTTGGCATCTGGGGATTTGGGATTTTCAATTGTGGATGTTGAATTCATAATATGTTTTTTATTCTCAAATTTCCCATCTCAAATCCTGAAAGCCTAATTTTTTCGTGAACCAATTGCCGAACAATTATTCTTCTTGGACAAAATGTGCGCAATTGCGCTCATTTTTTTGACAGAGAATTAAACCAATTGTCGGCGAATTATTCTACCGCCGATTTTTGAGACCAATTGGTCTCATTTTTTTGAGGACTACTCCCACAAATTGTCGAACAATTATTCTTCATTGGCAAAATGAGCGCAATTGCGCTCACTTTTTTGAGAGATCATCCAACAAAACGCTGGCGAATCATGAAACAGGAAAATTTGACACCCATTGGGTGTCAAATATTTGCTTATTTCTGAAACAAATTGCCCAGAAATCCTTCCAAGCCACCTTTACCAGTACGATCGCCCTTCAGCTTAGCCAACTGCATCAACAACTCCCGTTCCTCAGCCGTCACCTTAGTCGGAATATCTATCGACACTTCTATCAAATGGTCGCCACGACTGACTGGATTTCCCAACCGAGGCACCCCTTTTTTCTCCAGAGTCAGAACAGTATTCGCCTGAGTTCCGGTAGGAATCAACAATTCCGTCGGCCCGTCAACCGTTTCAACTTCCAACCTGCACCCCAAAATTGCTTGCAAGTAACTAATCTTGACTTCCGAGTTAACGTTAATGCCGTCCCGCTTAAATAGCGGGTCTTCATTCACAGCCAAGAACACGTAAAGATCCCCCGGCGGCCCGCCGAGTTTTCCCGCATCCCCTTCATTGGAAACTCGCAAACGAGTACCATTGTCAACCCCAGCCGGAATAGTGATTTTCAGCTTTTTCATCACTTCTTTCTGGCCTCGGCCGCCACAAGTTTCGCACTTGTCCTCAATCACTTGCCCCGTGCCGTTGCAAGTGGGGCAAACTGAAACTTGAGTAAAGCTGCCGAAGGGCGTGCGGGTAGCGCGACGGACTTGGCCGCTACCGCTACAAGTCGAGCAGGTTTGAGGTCTAGTTCCCGGCTTGGCACCAGTTCCGCCGCAAGTCTCGCAAGTTTCTAGGTGCTTGATGCGAAGTTCTTTTTCTCCACCAAACACGGCTTCGCGAAACTCTAAGCGCAAGTCGAGTCGCAAGTCGTCTCCGCGCACAGGCCCACTGCGTCTGCGACCTTGTTGTTGTTGGCCGCCCGCCCCTCCCTGAAAACCCTGAAAGAAGCTTTCAAAGATATCGGCGAAGCTGTCGCCCAAGTCTTGGAAGCCTGGAGCGGCTGCACCACTGACACCTGCTTCGCCAAAGCGATCGAATCGGGCGCGGGTTTCTGGTTCTGAGAGTACCTCGTAGGCGCGGTTAATTTCTTTAAACCGCTCCTCGGCACCTGGTTCGTTGTTGACATCTGGATGATACTTGCGAGCTAGGCGACGGTAAGCACGCTTAATTTCCTCTTTGTCTGCGCTGCGAGAAACGCTTAATATTTCATAGTAATCACCGGCCATAGAGCTGCTTGCCTGGAGGTAAATAACAAAAAGTGTACGAAAAAGAAACGATCGACCTTTCCTGAAATTATCAATTGAAAATTAAAAATTATGATGATTAATTTTTAACTTTTAACTGTGAGATTTTCAGTTCTAAAGGAAAGGATTCATATCATCAACTTCAGGTTCGGGAACCTTCGGTTTTGGTTCTGACTTGGGATTTGACTGTGGATTTGAGGGTCGCTTTGACTGTCGTTCCGGTTTTGGTTCCGGTTTTGGTTCCGGTTTTGGCGCCGGCTTTGGTTCCGACTTTGGTGGAGCTGGCGGCGAAGATTGGGGCGTCGCCAGTAGCAACTCCTCTGTCAGCATTTTGCTGTCGTCGTCGGCTTTAACATCTTCTAGCTCTGACATCAGCAAAATGCTGTCGTCGTCGGCTTTAACCTCTTTTAGCTCTGACATCATCTCGCTTTCAATCTCTGCTCCCGAAGGTGCTACTCCGCTGCGGGCTTGGTCGTAGACTGCTGTCCCGAGCGAGTATAACAGTTGCTTGAAAGATTCGATTTGCTCGCCAAGTTCCTCGCCTGTGATGTCTGGGTTAGCCATCGCCCCTTGCAAGGCTGCTGCTGCTGTTTCGGCTTCAGCCTTGAGGTCATCGCCGAGCAATTGCGCGTTGGTTTTCAAAGTTACACCACAATTATAGACCAGGGTGTCGGCTTGATTTTTGAGTTCGACGACTTGAGCGCGTTTGATGTCCTCGTCAGCATAAAGTTCGGCTTCTTGGCGCATCCGCTCGACTTCCGTTTCGCTCAATCCGCCTGTATTGGAAATTTGGATGCTTTGTTCTTTTCCGGTTCCCTTGTCTTCGGCGGCAACTTTGAGAATGCCGTTGGCATCGATTTCAAAGGTAACTTCGATTTGAGGTACACCACGGGGGGCTGCGGGAATGCCTTTGAGCAGGAATTTGCCGAGACTTTTATTGTCTTTAACCAATGCTCGCTCGCCTTGGAGGGCGTGAATTTCCACGCTTGTTTGCCCGTCTGCCGCTGTGCTGTACATTTGCGATCGACTGGTGGGAATAGTTGTATTACGCTCGATGACTTTCGTGAACACCCCGCCCAAGGTTTCGAGTCCCAGGGAGAGTGGCGTCACGTCTAGCAGTAGCAAATCTTTGACCTCACCACCCAACACCCCGGCTTGAATTGCCGCGCCTACGGCTACAGCTTCGTCGGGATTGACGGATCGATCGGGAGACACGCCACCAAAATACTTGCTAATTGCCTCTTGAACTGCCGGAATCCGAGTTGAGCCTCCCACTAAAATAATTCTGTCTATATTTTGGGGAGTCAAATTTGCGTCTTTGAGGGCTTGAGTCACCGGATCGATCGTCGCTTGCACCAAATGAGCCACCAGTTGTTCAAACTGAGCTTTGGATAGATCCATTTCCAGATGCTTTGGCCCTTTGGCGTCAGAGGAGATGAATGGCAAGTTGATGGAAGTCGATTGGGAGAGTGAAAGTTCTATTTTGGCTTTTTCCGCTGCTTCTCTGAGGCGTTGTAAGGCCATTTTATCTGTTGACAGGTCACTGCCTTCTTGGGTACGAAAAACTTCTACCAGCCACTGGACTATGCAGTCGTCAAAATCGTCTCCTCCAAGATGGTTGTTGCCTGCGGTAGCGTTGACTTCAAAAATTCCGTCTCCGAGTTGCAGGATCGAAACGTCGAAAGTACCGCCGCCGAGGTCAAAGACCAAGATTTTCTGTTCGATATTTTGCTTGTCGAGCCCGTAGGAAAGGGCTGCTGCTGTTGGCTCGTTGACGATGCGCAGAACTTCTAAACCCGCGATCGTACCGGCGTCTTTAGTAGCTTGCCGCTGGGCGTCTGTAAAGTAAGCTGGCACTGTAATCACAGCTTGGGTAACAGTTTGTCCTAAATAAGCTTCAGCATCTTGCTTCAGCTTTTGGAGTACCATTGCCGAGATTTCTTGGGGGGTGTGAACCTTGTTCCGAATTTGGACGTTAACGGTGTCGTCTTTGCCTTTGATACAGGTATAGGGAGTCCGGGTTCGTTCTTCTTCCGTGTCGTCCCACCTGCGCCCGATAAATCGTTTGATGCTGTAGACAGTATTTACAGCATTAGTTACAGCTTGCCGCTTGGCTAGTTGACCGACTAAGCGATCGCCCGCCTTGCCAAATCCTACTATGCTCGGAGTTGTGCGGCCGCCTTCGGAATTGGCGATCACGACGGGTTTACCGCCCTCTAAAACAGCTACGCAACTGTTGGTCGTGCCTAAGTCAATTCCAATAATTTTTCCCATAGCGCCTCATAAAACTTTGTGGGATGTTTGGAAACCTCCAACTACAAGTTGGGGGAGGAAAAACTACTCAGCTTGTTTTTACAAGCATTACCCGACCGGATTTGTAGGATCTAAAATTGATTTCCTAAGACAAGATCGAAGACGGGTAAAAACATTTTTCAGATTTTTTGAGCAAGCGCCTATCTGCTTTTATTCCTGAATTAAGAAGTTGTTGAGTATAGCAACTTTAGTCCCCCGAATTCTATTCGGGGGTCAGTAATTTCCAGGAATGCAGTAGCTTGTATACCGATTAACTTTCCGAACTCTCGGGATTTTCATCTGAGGCTACCACAGATGACCCAGCCGCCGCAACTTTCACTTTGGCGTGTCGTAAGACACGATCGCCCAGAATGTAGCCACGTTCTAGTTCTTGGATGATTGTTCCTTCCTCATGTTCGTCTGTGGGCTCACTGAGTAGAGCTTCGTGGAGGTTGGGGTCAAACTGTTCGCCTTCGGGGCGCATCGGAGAAACCCCGATTTGCTTGAGACCCTCTACCATTTGCTTATAAACGCTTTGGTAGCTTTTGTGAATGTTCATTTCGCCGTCGGTTTGCGGCTTAATGTGCGATCGAGCTCGCTCAAAATTGTCGATTACTGGCAACAGAGGTTTAATCGTGACACATCTTGCCTGTAAATCTAACTCTTCTTTTTCCTTTTGGGTACGCCTGCGGAAGTTGTCAAAATCCGCTGCTAAACGGAGATTTTGATTTTTCAAGTCTTCTACTTGAGCGGATGCGACTTGCAACTGAGTTTTTAAGCCCTGTTTTTCATCGACTGCTTCCGCCAGTTCTCTTTTTAACAACTCTTGAGTATCAGTCATCGGGCTGATACGGTCATTAGGCGTACCTGAAGCCCCAGATGTAGCTTCTGGGGAGCGATCGCTTTGAGCGCTTTGGTAAGCTTGAGCAAGTTCCAGCTCCCAATCGGCTACTTCGCTGGAATTTGCTGATGAGTTGGCAGATGGCGGATTTTCGGTTGCCATTGTAGAACCCTCTGGGGTTTCCCCAGTTGAGTTAGGATCTGGATGTTGCTGTTTTTCCTCGTCAATCATAAAATCTGCGCGACAGAACCCTATCAATTCTAGCAGTTGGAAGAGTCGCAGCCTCCCTGTAGTATTTGCTAATTGACATACTCCCCGGCGTAAACGCGCGGGGATTCTAAGATCAAGCAGCAATTGCTTTGCATTGCCTGTCTAACATCGCCTAACTCGGGCGGTTGATGCCAAGAAAAGCAAGCAAGTTATTTTTAGCTGCGTTGTGATCGCGTCCATTTACTGATTGACAGGATGGACAGCGCCATTCTCTGATCGACAAATCCAACTCTTTCAGTACATGACCACAGTTTGAACAAGTCTTGCTAGATGGATACCACCGATCAATGAATACGATCTGCTTATCTTTTTTCTTGACAACCCATTCGAGGATTTGCAAAAATTCTCTCTTCTGCTAAGTCAGAAATCTTACGTCCCCAAAGACGTTGCATTCCTTTGAGATTTAATGTCTCGAAACAAAGCACATCAAATCTATCGGTTAGATCGTGAGCCAGTTTCCAGAACCAGTCAGAACGACGATTTACAACGTCTTCATGTCTGCGGACTAAATTCTTCCTAGCTCTTTCCCGATTAATTGAACCTTTTACCTTTTTAAAATGTTGCCGACTTGCTTTTTTAATCTCATTGAGTGACTGTTTAAAAACTGAGGTGATTCAATTTGGGTTCCATCTGAAACTGTGAGGAAAGTTTTAAACCCAAAATCAAAGCCAGCAATTCTACTTGGCTCAACTTTGATTACGGATTTAGAACTGTCAACTACTACGACCATAAACAGCTCACCCAAAGGCGTCCGTTTAATCGTCACAGTCTTGACTACTCCCTCAATCTCTCGACTATTCCAATACTGATAAACCCGGTTCCCAATCTTTATGCGGTTGCCGCCCAAGAATTTGTAGCCTGCCTGCTGAGCGCGTGAAAGACTTGTACCGTTTGACCTTTTTAAAACTTGGTGGCGAAGCTCCCGAGTTGTGATGCTTAAAGAACAATTGGTATCCCTTCTCAATCCGCTGGCATATATCCTGCACAGCCTGAGAACCTACAGACTGCCAGAACGGATTACGCTTTCTCAGTTTGGCGATATGAGCCTGAAGTTTGGCGCAACTCAGATGCTTTTTGAACATCCGATAGTACCGTTTATGCAGCGCAATACAGTGGTTATAGATCACCCCAGCAGCGTTGACTTGTCGCTTCAGGTGTCTATTTCGCTTGTGCTGATAAAACTTAAACTTCAATGTTTTCATGCTATTATTGTAGCGTATTGACATCAAATTGAAGTCAGATTAAGGTAAAATTGAATGAAGCAGTTAAGCGTTCGAGTCTCGGACTTGGAGTTTCAAGAAATTCAAGACTATTGCCGGAATCGGGAAAGGACTCAAAACGATGTAATTAGAGAGGCTATTAGGAAGTTTCTGGAAAATGAAAAACAATCTAGGGGTTTATAAAATCCAGAACAACATTAGTGAGAAAGGCTATATGTCGGATCTTCTTGCGACCTAAAAAGCAGGTGGAGTTCCCACAAATACCTTCTAAATTCTGGGCAGCACCATTCCCATCTTCTACAAAAAGATTGGGATAGCTTTGGGAAGAGTGCCTTTAGTTTTGAAGTTTTAGTTCACTTAGATGATCGTCAGGACTTGATTGAAGTCGAGCAGAAGTTTATAAACTCCTTGAGCGCATGGGCTGACGGCTATAACATTTGTTCTATTGCAGGAAGCGTTACTAGGAGTGAGACGCCTCACAATAACCGCATGAACATTCGGGTAGAGTATCGGGAGCTAGAGATCCTTGAGGCTTACTGCAAAGTTGCAGGCAGAACAAAGACTGATGTTATACGGGAGTTAATACGGTCGCTCGCGTCTAAAAAGCCGTCCTAGAAGGACGGGGCACTACCCCCAAATTTCTGGTAAAAGTAGCCACACAGCTAAACTTAAGTTCAGCTCAAGTACCTAGGGCAGTCTTGAAACTGCCAAAACAAGTTGATTTGTTTGAGGTATTATTCAAAATCTTTTGGCAACATAGACTTATCCAAGGATAGCGACACACCCCGCCCCGCTTTCCTCTCCCAGTACGGGCTATCCCTCTGTGGTGTGCCCTGACTCTATAACGGGAGTATCCTGCGGGTTAATTAGGTAAATGACTAACACATCCCAAGGGTTTCGCTCCACATCGATAGTTGCTGTGAGCACTTTCACCCCGGCTCTCAACAAGATGATTCAGTCGGGTTACGTCAATGGCGACCAACTGAAGCAAGCTCAAATTGAAAGCCGGAAGTCGGGCAAACGGTTGACGGAGGTATTAGAAGCGCTTACTGGACAGCAGTTGCCCCCAGAATTGCTGCGGCTTTACAAGAAGCAGCAGATGTTTGAACGGAAGATTGTCTACGGGGTTGAAGCATTTGACCCGGAGATGAGCGAAATGTCTAATGAGCAACTCGGAGTTATGCTCGATGGGTTGAAGATTTCGATCGACATTTGTCACCAAGGTCGGTTTTTACCTGTAGCAAAGACTGAAAGTGAACCTCCGGCGGTTTTAGTGGCAATGGTAGATCCCGACAACCTCAACGCCATAGAAGATTTGCGGCGGATTTTACAGCCTCACGGCTTGGCTTTGCAGCGACGGGTGATTACGCCAGACGACTATCAGGACATAACTTCTGCCTATCAAGACGACCAAGTTAAGGTAGCAGCCAAAGTAGCTGAAGCGGAAAAGCAGAGAAAGATGGATTTAGGGGAGGGAGATTTTGGCGAACTCACCCTAGCAGAAGATACTGCTGACCAAGAAGACCTAGCTAACACCCTAGACGATGCTGAGGCGGCTCCGGTAATTAAGGCTGTCAATATTATTTTGGCTAAAGCTTTGTCGGAAAAGGTGTCTGACATCCACGTAGAACCTCAAGAAGAGTTCATGCGGATACGGATGCGGAAGGATGGGGTGCTACAAGAGTATTTCCGGTTTCCCAAGCAGGTAGTGCAAGCGATTACGGCTCGTTTTAAGATTATTGCCAACCTGGACATTGCCGAGCGCCGACAAGCTCAAGATGGTCGAATCCGCCGGGTTTTTGAGGGACGTACGGTGGATTTTCGGGTGAACAGCTTGCCTTCGCGGTACGGCGAAAAAATCGTGCTGCGGATTTTGGATAGTTCCAGCACTCAGTTAGGTCTGGGTTTGTTAATCTCCGATCAGGAAACTCTCGCTTTAGTGCGAGAGACGGCTAGCAGTCCGTTCGGACTGATTTTGGTGACGGGGCCGACGGGTTCGGGTAAGTCAACTACTTTGTACTCGATTCTGGCGGAACGGAACGATCCGGGGATTAATATCAGTACGGCGGAAGACCCGATCGAATATGCTTTGCCAGGAATTACCCAATGTCAAGTAATTCGGGAAAAAGACTTGACTTTTTCCAACATTCTACGGGCATTTTTGCGGCAAGATCCTGACGTGATGCTGGTGGGGGAAACCCGGGACAAAGAAACGGCAAAAACGGCTCTGGAAGCTGCTTTGACGGGACACTTAGTGCTGACCACGCTGCACACGAACGACGCGGCTGGGGCGATCGCGCGTTTGGCCGAAATGGGTGTAGAACCGTTCATGGTTTCGGCAGCTTTGTTGGGGGTGTTGGCTCAGCGTCTGATGCGGCGCGTTTGTGACAAATGCTGCATTCCTTATCAGCCTAGTGCTCAAGAACTCGGTCGATACGGTCTGTCGGCTTCTCAGGAAATGGGTCTGACTGTTTACAAAGCCAACACCATACCCGTGGAAGAAAGAAAGGAACTGGCAGACCGCGATCAACTTTGTGTCAAGTGTGGCGGCATAGGCTACAAAGGACGGATAGGGGTTTACGAGTTCCTAAAAAATACTGAGCGGCTTCAAACTATGATCACTCAAGGCGCTCCCACAGAGCAAATTAAGGAAGCAGCAGTAGAAGAAGGGATGAAAACGTTGTTGGCTTACAGCTTGCAGTTAGTGCGAGAAGGCGCGACTACTTTTGAAGAAGTCGAGCGGGTGACGTTTACTGACTCCGGGCTAGAGGCGGAAATGAAAGCCAAACGCAAGCAGGGACTTACCTGCAAAACTTGTCGGGCCGAATTGAAGCCGGAGATGCTGGATTGTCCGTACTGCTTGACGCCGCGCTTTTTGGATTGATTGGGGAGTCATTAGTCATTAGTCATTAGTCATTAGTCATTAGTCATTAGTCATTAGTCATTAGTCATTCGTCATTAGTCATTCGTCAGCAGAAAAACAACTAGCAACTGACAACTAACAATTGACAAGTGAGCTAGATTGGTCAATAACTGTCAACTCGATCTAGGAGAGGTATCTATGGGTCTGATGATTGAAGACGTACTGGAGTCCCTGGTAGAGCAAGGGGGTTCGGATATACACATCCAAGCAGGCGCTCCTATCTTCTTCCGGGTCAACGGGAAACTAACTCCTCAGTCGCAATACGGCGATATTATGTCTGCTGAGGAAGTGCAAATCCTGATTTTCCAAATGCTCAACAATATGCAGCGCAAGCAGTTGGAAATGGAGTGGGAACTGGACTGCGCTTATGGGGTGAAGGGATTGGCTCGGTTCCGGGTGAATGTTTACCGGGAACGGGGTTGCTGGGCTGCTTGTATGCGGGCTCTGGCTTCTAAGATTCCTAACGCGGATGCTTTAGGCATACCCCAGATTTTGCGGGACTTGACGGAAAGACCCAGGGGTATGATTTTGGTGACGGGACAAACGGGTTCCGGGAAAACTACGACGATGGCGGCTTTGTTGGATCTGGTCAACCGGACGCGGGCAGAACACATTCTGACCGTTGAAGACCCGATCGAATATGTGTTTCCGAATATCAAGAGTTTGTTTCACCAGCGTCAAAAGGGCGAAGATACTAAGAGCTTTGCCAATGCGCTGAAAGCGGCTCTGCGGGAAGATCCTGACGTGATTCTGGTGGGGGAAATGCGCGACTTGGAAACGATCGCTCTAGCAATCTCGGCTGCGGAAACGGGTCACCTCGTGATGGGAACGCTGCACACTAATTCGGCGGCTGCAACCATCGATCGGATTTTGGACGTGTTCCCCCCCATTCAACAACCGCAGATTCGCGCCCAGGTATCTAACTCTTTGATTGGAATTTGTAGCCAAAATTTAATCTCGAAAGTTGGAGGCGGCCGTTGCAGCGCTATGGAAATCATGGTGAATACTCCTGCTATGGCTAACTTGATTCGGGAGGGGAAAACTCCAATGATTTACTCCCAAATCCAAATGGGGGCAAAATTGGGGATGAGGACGATGGAAATGGCCCTCGCTGAACTTTACAAAACCGGTAAGATTACTTGGGAATCGGCAATGGCCAAGGCTTCTAAGGCTGACGAACTCGAACGCTTGATTGGCCAGGCACCGGTTGCTCCCGCCAAAGTAGGGGCTCGTTAATTCAGTCAGCAGTCATGAGTTATTAGTTATTGGTTACTGGTTATTAGTTATTGGTTATTCGTAGTAACAATCAACAGATGACTAATACCTAACAACTACGATCCAATAACAGCTAACAAATAACAACCGGTTGCATCTCAATTTTGTAAGGTCGAAGCATTCTGGCAAACAATTTATTAGTAAAAACCAGAGATTTACTGCCAGAATGCTTCGCCCCTACTACGAAGATATTTGAAAAAAGAGATGCACCAACTGACTGCTGACTACTGACTACTGACTACTGATTGTTAATAATTGTTCAGAGGTGAGCTGTGGCTACCAATGTAATTCGTCAAAAACCAAAAACTGGATTTGACTTTAGTAAGATTCAAGAGCAAATAGAGTATACCCTTACCAGTCTTACTGTTAAGGATATGGCTATTTTTGCTCGTCAGTTTGCGGCTATGTTTAATGCAGGAGTACCGATCGTTAGATGCCTTTCTGTGCTTCAGGAACAGTCTTCTAATGCTAAGTTGAAGCGAGCGCTCACAAGCATGAATGCTGACGTGCAAGAGGGGATAAACTTGGCAGAGGCTATGGCTAAATTTCCTGATGTTTTTGACCAACTGTTTATCAGTATGGTGGCTGCGGGAGAAGTCGGGGGGGTATTAGATGAGACCTTAGAACGTCTGGCGATTATGATGGAAAAAAATCACAAGACGGAGGCGGAAATTAAGTCGGCGATGTCTTATCCGAAGACTGTGTTCTTTATTGCGATCGTGATTTTTTTCGCAATGACGATATTCTTGTTGCCAACTTTTGCTAAAATCTTTAAGGATATTGGTGCAGACTTGCCGGCTTTTACGCTGTTTATGTTAGGGATTAGTGCATTTTGTACGGCTTGGCCTCCCATCCAACAGTTCACAGTTCTTGGGGTGATTGCGGCGCTAAAAATCGCTTTCGATATGTACTACAAAACTCCAATAGGTCACTTGCAAATCGATCGCATTGCGATGAAGCTGCCGATCTTTGGAGATTTGATCGAAAAATCTGCTGTGGCTAGGTTCTGCGTGATATTTGGGTCGCTGACGCGATCGGGCGTGCCGATTCTCAGTTCTTTGGAAATTGTGCGAGATGTCGCGGGAAATCAGGCAATATCTAATGCGATCGAATATGTCAGACAGGAAATTCAAAACGGCGGCATGATCAGTATTGCTTTGCAAGAACAAGCTATTTTTCCGTCTTTGGCAATTCAAATGATTGCCATTGGGGAGGAAACTGGGGAACTTGACAAGATGCTGATGAAAGTTGGTGCTTTCTACGAAACGGAAGTTGAAGAAGCCGTAAAAGGACTTACCAGTATGCTAGAACCTCTGATGATTGTTCTAGTTGGTGGTATCGTGGGTTCTATTTTGCTGTCGATGTATCTGCCGATGTTCTCAGTGTTTGAGAAGTTGTAAAAAAGTCATTTGTCATTGGTCATTGGTCATCAGTCATTAGTTTTGTTTGAGTTTTTAATATTGCTAGGTGAGTGGTATGGTATTGGCTCAATTTTTAATTACAAATTGCCAATTACCGCGAATTAATGACGGCAGGACTAATGACTGATGACTACTAACTACTGACGGCAGGACTAATGACCATTGACCAATGACGGCAGGACTAATGACTACTGACTGCTAACTACTGACTGCTAACTACTGACTAATTAATTGATTTAAAATGTCTGTCAAACAATCACATTACGAAGCTTTACTAGCAGAATACAGCGAATCTTCTGCCGCGATCGCCCTGCTGAAAAAATATCGGATTTACATGGAAATGATTCCGAGTATCCGCCGCGCTAACGATAGTTTAATTACCATTCCTTTGCCAATTGCGCGCTTGCGGGACGGCGTTTCTTATGCGGGAAGTGGGGGGACTAGCATATCGCCGGGACAGGCAGTTTGCTTGCCTTGCGATTTGGCGATTTTGATGTGCGATCCTGAGTGGAAGGTTAAAATTGGGGTAGAAATTCTAATTTTTATTCATCGCCCGGGCGAGGATTTTTCTGGATTGTTGGGCCGCTGGCGGCAGTGTCAGGTTTGGTTGGATAAAGGTTACGAGTGGTTGATGCCGTATCGCTACAGGCACATTTACAGCGATGAAGCTGAGGCTGTTCATCCTTTGTTTGTGTTGTTTGATGAAACGCCCGATCGCATTCAACGCGGTTTGAAGCGTGCTGGTTTGCCGTTTATCGTAGAAAGTTTAAGTTCTGTTAATGAGGAGGAATTGCCAGAACCAGAAACTTTAGATGCCCAAGAGGACGAGAGTCTGGGTGAAGAAAGTTATGAATTGTAGGGAAAAGTGCGATCGATCTTCGATTAAATAATTAAAAAGTTGAAGAATTCAGCCAAAGGATTAATCCGTTTCTATGATAAAATTATTAACAATAACTCCGATCGCGCTAAAATTATGTCGGAAACATTAATTGACATAGGTCTGCCCCCCGCATTTCCAGATCATACACAACTCCCTGAGTCTGACGGTACTTTCGTGAAAAATTTTCAGGAGCATCCTCAAAGTATCATTCTGACGGATTCGATCGGGCCTGTTTTGCAGCGCAGACATCCCGATGGACGCTACTGCATCGGACAAGATTGCGGTATTTACTGGCAAGAAACCGAGCCACCGGAACAAGGAGCAGAAGCTCCTGACTGGTTCTACGTGCCGAATGTTTCAGCACGCCCGGAACAGGGAAAATATCGCCGTTCTTACGTGCTGTGGCGAGAACACATGGCACCTTTAATTGCTTTGGAATTTGCTAGCGGAAATGGCAATGAAGAACGGGATGCCACTCCGCTATTGATGACTGATGCAGGAGAAGTGCAAAAACCGGGTAAATTTTGGGTTTATGAGCAAATTATTCGGATTCCTTACTACGGCATTTATGAGATGAGCAATGATCGATTAGAAGTCTATCATTTGAGAAATTTGTCTTATCAAAAACTTGAACCTAATCAACGGGGTCATTATCCGATTGAACCATTAGAAATTGAGTTGGGACTTTGGCAGGGAAGTTACCAAAATCAAACGCAACTTTGGTTGCGCTGGTGGGATAATCAGGGAAATTTGTTATTAATTGGTGATGAAAGGGCTGAACTTGAAAAACTCAGAACTGAACAGGAACATCAACGTGCTGAACAGGAACGTCAACGTGCTGAGCAGGAACGTCAACGTGCTGAACGGGCGGAACAAAAAGCGGCGCGACTTGCAGAAAGACTGTTAGCAATGGGTATTGATCCTGATGCAGATGATTCACCAGATTTTGGCCATCCGTAAGACAAATCCTGGTAACTCTGGATCGCCGCTCACTGTTTCGGGATTATCCAAGATTTCCAGTTCTCGATCGGGACGGTAGATGTAAACTTTTCGGTTTTTGCGATCGATTAAGAACCCTAGTGATACACCGTTGTCAATATATTCTTGCATCTTGCTTTGCAATCCTTTGAGAGTATCACTAGAAGACCGTAATTCAATCACAAAGTCTGGACAAATCGGTGCAAATGAGGCTTTTTGTTCTTCAGTTAAGGCATTCCAGCGCTCTAGTTTAATCCATGAGGCATCAGGGGACCGGGTTGCTCCATTAGGCAGGGTAAAGCCTGCACTGGAGTCAAACGTTTCACCTGTGCCATCTTGTTCTGCCCAGTTCCCCAGTTGTACGGCAATCTTGAAGTTGCGGTTCCCTGTATCTGAAAAGGCTGGTGACATAATGATAACTTCTCCATTGGCAGTACGTTCGATTCTCAAATCGCGATTGGCTAGACAGAATTCATAGAACTGTTCAACAGTCATTGGTTCGATCGCAGGGAGATTGATCGTCAATGGGACGCTTTGGGTTGAAATTAGCAGGGTTGTCATGGTTTTTCCTCAATTGGTGTAGGCGTGAATTAGTGACAGAATACCTAAACTTATCCGATCCTATTTCTCAGTTAAATATTTGTGATTAGCCCATCAGTCTATGTTAGCAACAGGACGATTTCATCACACCAAGCTAACCAGCCTGTTTCGTAGTGAATTCCCCGCAGCAATGTCATGTACTGAAACTTAAGGGTTTTTGACAATGCCTGGGGATTTTGGCAATTCTGGCTTTTAATTTCTTGATAAATCGCCAATCGCTGCTGATGTTTCTGGCGATGGGTTTCTAGCTTTGCCAGCATTGTCTCGCTAGGTACTAGATATCCAACATAGAGTTTTACAAGCAAATCATCTTTGATTGCGGCCATATCCTCCGGTTCAGTTATCCACTGGCACAACTGCTGTTTACCCATCGCTGTCACGGTATAGATACGTTTGTCGGGTCGATTGTCCTGCTGCACAGATTCGGCTTGTAGCCACTGTTTTTCTTCCAAGCGGTTCAATTCTCGATAAATCTGTTGGAAGGTGGCATTCCAGAAAAAACCAACGGAGCCTTCCACGGAGGGATTGAACCTCTTGGCAAGGTCATAACCACTGCTGGGTGCGTTAACTAAGACCGACAAAATGGCATAGGTAAGAGACATGGGCTATGGGTTGACATATTCACTAAGTTGAATATACACTGGGCTGTATATATTCAATTTAGTGAATATTGTATTTAGTGAGTAAACAGCTAGCGGATCACAATACTGCAAAGGAGTTTGAAGATGACAAGTGCAAAGGGCTATTCCGTTTACCTGCCGCAACAACCGGAGGCGGTTGTGTTTGTTAATGGTTTTTTGGCACGCGATCGCGCAGGATTCTTCTGGATGTGGAAAAATATAGTTTGGATAGTCAGTGCCACAAACAAAGCTGAAGGCTGTGTGCAAATCAAAGCCGGAATTTGTGGGCCGAATGAAGTGGTGATGGTCAGTTACTGGCGTTCTGAACATGACTTGAAACAGTTTTTTCGAGGTGAACCACATTGGCGAATGATGCAGTTTGTGATCAAAAATCCTAACAGTCTTTGTTTGTATAACGAGACGTATCAACCGCAGCAAAGTGGCAAATACAGCCATGAACCGCAAGGGATAGCAATGCTTTATCCAAGTTTGGCAAAATGAAACAGAAATTACGCAAGAACAGGCAAGATGCCTGTTCCACAACAAATAGATTCTTTTCTCAAGAACAGGTAAGATGCCTGTTCCACAACAAATAAATTCCTAATTTACGACTTAGGCACATATTCTACTTGTAGGGTGTGTACTATGCGCCTTAAGTCTAGGACGCAAAAAATGGTTTCATCCGCTATTAAAAGAGGATCTGTGCGGTGTGCATCCCCCTACATATAGAGTTTTTGTGTCCAGGACTGATTTGGCTACTACAGATAGTTTAAAAATTGAAAACTTACGTATGTCTTGTAATTTTCGGGAAACTGCAAAGCCGTAATTTAATTAATTAGTAATCGGATTAAGCCGCCCTTGTTGGGGCGGGTTTAGGAGATTGTGGGTTTTAACCAATTATTATAGGTGAAACCCGCCCTAAAATTATCGATTTATTATTGTTTTTTCGCGATCGCCTATTTAAACCCCAAAAGCTTGTTTTACATCCGGCTTTAGTAGATAGTAAATACAGCCAACTGCAAAACCAAGAATTAAAAAATTTGCCCCAGCGCCTGCGGTTCCAAACAGTTTAGCCAACTGCGCTAGTCCGGCGATCGCATGGACGATTAATGTTCCCATCCAAGCCCAACTTTTGAGTTCATACAAACCCCAAGTTAAAATTAAGGAAGCAATTCCAATAATTAGACTGATTGCGGCAAAAAGCGCGATCGCCCCGCCGATGACTGTCCCCACTTTTGCCCCACCGAGGGCACCACCGATCCCGCCAAAAATACCCGCAACAAATAAGATGACTAAGCCGTCGAACAGGCTGAAGATGGCGCTAAGTAGCTGTAAAATTGCCAGGATTGTTACACTTTGAGGACGATTCATTTTTGTTGATTTTCCATTTTCAAGGGATTTGAAAAATATTTTACCCTGTTGAGCTGTATTCACTGAGCCGATCGCACTCCCGATATGCCCCAGTCTGCCAAAAATCCAGCCCCAGCGATGGCTACGCCCCGGCTTACGCCTACGAACTTGTTCACCTCTAGCTCTTTTGGCTGATAAAATTTAACATTTTTTAATAAATTGCAATCATTAGCTATAATTGTTGATAGGTGCTGGTTGGGGAACTTTTTTAAAATCACCCGATCGGATGAGTCTGAAAGACGATGCCGAGCATCAGAAAAAATTTTACGTTTAAGGTAATGCTGAGATTAAATTAGGTGAGTCGGTATGATCGTTAGCCGTAAAAAGGAAACTGCTCAGCTCAAGGTGGATGATACTCAGACAGCAGACACCAAGACAGCAGAGACTAAAATTGCAGATAAAAAACCCGCCCAAAGTCTGTCTCCGAAGAAGCCCGCGCCGAAGTCGAAGCGGTGGGCGATCGGGTTGGTTGCAGCCGGGTTGTTAGCTGTACCGACTACCATATATTTAGTAAATAGTAAATCGCAGCCGAAAGTAGATGCGATCGCCACTATGACTGTGCCGGTAGAAGCGCAAAACCTCACCGTGCGGATCACATCTAGTGGGACGGTACAGCCCGTACAGCGCGTGAATCTCAGCCCGAAAGGTTCTGGGCGGATTGCAGAGTTATTTGTCGAACAGGGCGATAAAGTTCAAGCAGGACAAATCGTGGCCCGCATGGAAAGCCGCGATGTAGAAGCCCAACTGGCTCAAGCGAAAGCCCGCGAAGCCAGCGTGCGAGCCAAACTTGCCAAAATCGAAGCCGGGAATCGATCGGAAGACATCGCCAGTGCCCAAGCGCGCTTAGATCAAGCCGAAGCCTCTCTCGCTCAAGTCCAAGCCGGGAGTCGCGTTGAAGAAGTTGCAGGAGCCAGAGCCCGCTTGCAGCAAACCCAAGCTAATTTGCAGCAACTGCGAGCCGGCAGCCGTGTAGAAGTAGTCAATCAAGGACGAGCTAAATTAGCACAAGCTCAGGCTCGGTTAGCCGATGCTCAAACGGGTAGTTCAAAACAAGAAATTGCCCAAGCACAAACGCAAATTGATTCGAGTAAAGCCCAAGCCGAACTAACCGCTAAACGGGTGCAACGCAATCGGCCATTAGTACAAGAAGGTGCTCTGGCTAAAGATAAACTGGATGAATTGATCAAAGAAAATCGGACTGCCCAAGCTAAAGTAATAGAATCCCAAAAACGCCTAGAACAACTGAAAGAAAGTCGGCTGTCGCAAATCCAGCAACTGCAAGCTGCTGTGGAAGTTGAGCAGCAAGCATTGAAGCAATTGCAAAACGGGACGCGATCGGAAGAAATAACTAAAGGCGAAGCAGAAGTTGCCGAAGCTAAAAGCAAATTAGCGCAAGTAGAAAACGGCAATCGTCCAGAAGAAATCGCCAAAGCCCAAGCAGCAGTTGCGGAAGCAAAGAGCCAATTTGCTGTCCAAGAAAATGGTTCTCGCCCAGAAGAAATAGCTCAAGCAAAAGCTGAATTAGCCGAAGTTCAAGCTCAAGTCCGCTTTCAAGAAGTGCAGTTAGAAGATACGAAAGTTCGCGCTCCCTTTGCTGGTGTAATTACCCAAAGATACGCGATTGAAGGAGCTTTTGTGACTCCGGCAACTTCGGCGTCGGAAGCTACTTCGGCAACTTCGACATCGATTGTGGCTCTCGCCAGAGATGTGGAAGTTTTGGCGAAGGTTCCAGAGGCGGATATTAGCCAAATCAAACCGGGTCAAGAAGTTGAAATAGTCGCTGATGCTTATCCAGATAAGGTGTTTAAAGGCAAGGTTAAGTTAATTGCGCCGGAAGCTGTGAAAGAACGGGATGTGACGCTGTTTCAGGTGCGAGTTGCGATCGATACGGGCAAAGATTCTTTGCAGTCGGGAATGAATGTGGACTTGAGATTTGTCGGTCAAAAGTTGAGCAATGCTCTAGTTGTACCTACGGTGGCAATTGTGACTAATAAGGGTCAAACTGGTGTGTTGGTTCCTGATGAGAAGCAGCAGCCGAAGTTTCAGGCTGTGACTGTGGGTTCGACTATTGGTAACAAGATTCAGATTTTGGAGGGTGCTAAGGCGGGCGATCGGGTTTTTACTGAACTTCCTGCTGGTAAAAAGTTGGAGGATATTATTAAGAATCAGAAGTAGTCATTAGTCATTAGTCATTAGTCATTAGTCATTAGTCATTAGTCATTAGTCATTAGCATTTTGTAGGGGCGGGTTTAGCTAACAATATATGATAC
>JAJAYT010000449.1 GCA_026786085.1 Microcoleus sp. CAN_BIN18
CGTCTACACAGACAAAACCCGCCTCCGCGGGTTGAAGAATCAGATCGGAGGGGGGAATGGAATTACGTTGTTTTCTTCAGTCCGCGGAGGCGGACATCGTTTGTATAGGCGCGGTTTCAACCGCCGTCTTGCCGTTGTATAGGCGCGGTTTCAACCGCCGTCTTGCCGTCTTATTTATTAACCAAAACTAATTACCAATTACTATGTATTTGAACTTTTTTCGACGCTACTCAACGCCTTATTTGTTTTTATTTCCGGCTTTATTTGTGTTGAGTTTGACTGTTTTGTGGCCGGCTTTGCAAGCTTTTTATTTGAGTTTTACCAGTTACGAATATGACTTGACTCAAGCGCCGCAGTGGGTGGGTTTGAAGAATTTTGAGCGGTTGTGGCGCGATCGCACTTTTTGGCAAACTTTGACCAATACCCTGCTGTATCTCATCTGTGTTGTGCCTATATTGGTTGTTCTACCGTTGGGAATGGCGATTTTGTGCAATCAAAAGCTGCGGGGGATGAACTGGTTCCGCGCCGCATACTACACGCCGGCGGTGATTTCGATGGTTGTCGCTGGGATTGCTTGGAAATGGCTGTTTGCTGAGACTGGATTGCTGAATCAGTTCGGGGAATTGTTAGGTTTACCTCCGGTTTCTTGGCTGGCAAATCCGAAGGTGGCACTCTTTAGCGTGATGGCAGTTACTGTCTGGAAAGGGTTGGGTTATTACATGGTGATTTATTTAGCGGGGCTGCAATCTATTCCGGCAGAACTTTATGAGGCGGCGGCGATTGATGGTTCGGATGGTTTGGGGAAACACTGGGATATTACTGTGCCGCTGATGAAGCCTTATTTAGTTTTGGTTGCGGTGATTTCGGCGATTTCTGCTACTAAGGTTTTTGAAGAAGTTTATATTATGACTCAGGGCGGGCCTCGCAATAGTTCTAAGACTGTTGTTTATTATCTTTATGAACGGGCTTTTAAGGATTTGGAAATTGGTTATGCTTGTACAATCGGGTTGGTGTTGTTTTTGATGATTTTGGGTTTGTCGATTCTGCAAGTTAGCCTTCAGGGTTTAACCCGCAATGATTAAGAAGTCATTAGTCATTAGTCATTGGTCATTAGCATTTTGTAGGGGCGGGTTTAGCTAAGGATATATGATACTTATGACTAAAAAAATGGCAAAACCCGCCCTCAGTCTCTATCCTTCAACCCGCGGAGGCGGGTTTTGTTTGTGTAGACGCGGTTTCAACCGCCGAGTCAAATCTAGCTGTAATTTATCG
Organism: Microcoleus sp. CAN_BIN18; assembly: GCA_026786085.1. Taxonomy (GTDB): domain Bacteria; phylum Cyanobacteriota; class Cyanobacteriia; order Cyanobacteriales; family Microcoleaceae; genus Microcoleus. The sequence continues at coordinate 1,273 of JAJAYT010000449.1, forward strand.
GGGAATCTGGCAAAAACACAATTTGCCAGTCATCGTCAAAACCCTGAAAAGCGAGTATCCAACTCTGGAAGAGATTACCCGCTTGAGACACGAATATAAAATCCGCAAAAATTTGATAAATCTCGAAGATATTGTCAATTGCTACCGCCTAGAAACTCATCAGAATGGTGCGGCGCTGACATTAGAAGACTTTGGCGGCTTGGCTTTATCAAAATTTTTAAACGCGACCAAACTCAACTTAATCCAATTCCTTAAAATTGCCGTGCAGTTAGCCCAAAGTTTGGGTAAGATTCATCAAAACCAAATAATTCACAAAGATATAAAACTGCATAATATTATCATCCATCCCGAAACCTATCAGGTCAAAATTACTGATTTCAGCATCTCCTCGCGCTTGGTTCGAGAAAACGCAAGTCCCAGCTATCCCAATTTGCTGGAAGGCACGTTAGCTTATATTTCGCCGGAACAAACTGGCAGAATGGGCGATCGACTATCGCAGCGATTTTTACTCGTTAGGTGTCACTTTTTATGAGATGTTGACTGGTGAATTGCCATTTAGTGCGATCGACCCTTTAGAATTAGTTCACTGTCATATCGCTAAAATCGCACCCGCGCCCCGCAGTTTGCAGCCGGAAATTCCCGAAGCAATTTCTGCCATCGTGATGAAGTTGTTGGCGAAGACGGCGGAAGATAGGTATCAAAGTGCTGATGGGCTGAGGTTTGACCTCGAAACTTGTCTCGCACAACTACAAGCTAGTGGCAATATATCTGATTTTACTGCCGGAAATGCCGATCGAGCCGGTCAACTCCTGATCCCGCAAAAACTCTACGGTAGAGAAACCGAAGTCGCCGCTTTGCTAGCCGCTTTTAACCGAGTTAGCGGTGTAGAAAACAAGACAGATTCTCATGCGGGAGTCGAACTGATCTTGGTTTCTGGTTATTCCGGTATCGGCAAATCCTGCTTAGTAAATGAAGTTCAAAAACCCATAGTTCGGCAGCGCGGCTATTTCATCTCCGGTAAATTTGACCAATTCAAGCGCAACATTCCCTACGCTTCCCTGATTCAAGCATTCCAGTCATTGATTCGGCAGTTGCTAACAGAAAGTGCAGCATCTATCCAAACTTGGAAACAAAAATTGCTAGCCGCTTTGGGAACCAACGGCAAAGTTGTCACAGACGTGATTCCCGAAGTCGAACTAATTATCGGGAAACAGCCGGAAGTTCCGCAATTGGCACCGACAGAATCGCAAAACCGATTTAATCGGGTGTTTAAACAATTCATTAGCGTTTTTACTGCCAAAAAACACCCGCTGGTGGTTTTTCTCGACGATTTGCAGTGGGCAGATTCCGCCTCGCTGAAATTAATTGAACTGCTGGTGACAGATTCAGAAAGCAAATATTTGCTGCTAATTGGAGCCTATCGAGATAACGAATTCAGCGCCACCCATCCGCTGATTCAAACCATTGAAAACATCCAAAAAACTGGGGCAGGACTTTCAGAAAAAATCAGCAATATTGTTCTGAATCCCTTAGATTTAAGTCATGTAGAGCAATTAATCTCCGAAACTTTAGAAAGCAAAAACTCCGAAAAAATCCAACTTTTAGCAGAGCTACTTTTTAACAAAACCCAAGGAAATCCCTTCTTTTTAACTCAGTTGATCAGAACTCTTTATCAAGAAAATTTGTTAGTTTACGATTTTCCATCCGGTGCGTGGCAGTGGGATCTCGGTCACATCCAAGCAATCGGGATTACTGACTGCAATGTCGTAGAGTTAATCGCTCGAAATATTCGGAAATTGCCTTTATCGGCGCAGTCAGCATTAAAATTAGCGGCCTGTATTGGCAACCGGTTTAATTTAGAAGTCCTGGCAATTGTCAGCGAAAAATCTCAGAAAGAAACAGCATTAAGTCTGTGGGATGCTCTTCAGGCAGGTCTAGTTTTGCCGCTGAGCAACGATTACAAAATTCCGCTGGTTTTTGAAGGTTCGGAAACGGGGCTGTCGGGGCTGCAAGATGTGCGGGTTGGCTACAGGTTTTTGTCACAGAAAAGCACGGCGGCAGTTTGCAATGTTGTTCGACACCCGGCCAAGGAACCGAATTTGCGATCGAACTGCCAATTCAACAAAAAGTGCGAGAAATGGCGGCCTCCGGTTCCCAAATAGGAGGCAGCTAATTATTGGTGTCAACTTAAGACTAAAAAATTACTCCAAAACTGTAACAAATAAACCTATAAATCCGGCTGTTCCTGATGATCTTCCGCAGAACTAGGGTCTAATTCCCACCGATCTTCATCTCGGTGATCGAGCATATCTGCTGTGTGCAAAATAGCTCCATCGGCCATTTCTATGCCCGCCGCAGCTCCGAGTTCATCAACCATATCTTGGTCGGGATTTGGAGCGCTTCCCCCCACTAATTTCTCGCCAGTGGCCCTTTCTTGTTCCGCCGCAGCAACCTCGCCATCGTCGCCGCTGATTTCGGAACTGGTTGAACCATATTCCGAACTGCTGTCGTTCAAGGTTGTGATTTCGTATTGGTTCAATCCCGGTTCAACGATAATGCCAGTGCCGTAAGATTCGGTAATTTCTTGAGGCAAATCGCTGGAATTATCGCGCTCTTCTGCTAAATTTTCTGCTCGTTTATTTTGCTGTACCACGATGTTTTCTCCTGAGTTTTTTTTTAAGATAAGACGCGATTTCAACCCCCCAGTCTTCTGATCCCAAGTGTATTGGCATAATAACTGCTATTTAAGCTTTGAGCTTCTATCGCAAGAAATATATTGATTTTGATCAGGTATTTCATTGGGAATACAAAAAGCATCGCCCTTTCAAAAGGGCGATGCTTTTTCAAAAGAGCGCTAATTCTATTCTGGAAAATCAGGGATGATCCATTTGGGCGGTTCCCTCCGTTTCTTTCTCACGGCTTCCTCTGCTATTTCTAGCATTTTGTCGAGAGAAGTATTTTCAATAAAGTTTGACGTTGCCGCTGCGTATTCCCGTTTCGGGCACTTGTCGCCCAAAACGCAGCCGTTGACGCAAGCTACAGCACAATCGACAGTGTTCTCCACCATAACTTTTTTCCTTTCACGGTTCCAACAACAAGCAGGCAGATGCTCTGGGTTAATTTCTCAAGAGACTGCCCTCTCTATTCATTTTACTTTACTTAAAGACGAGCAAGATGTCGATCGCCTCCGCAAAACTGTTATAAAATCAAAGCAACCTATCTAATTTGCCGATCGTGAGTAACTTTCTGCGCCGCTTAAAACTCTTACCTTGGCGAGAAATGCTGCAAATTGCCGCCCTCGTCAACTCAATCGTGATTGGACTAGAACTATTTTTAACCTGGGGTTTCACGCATTCGCGGGCAATCCGCAACATCTTGACGCTTCTGTACGGCTCCCCCCTCGGACTCTTGATACCTTTCGCTACAGCAGTGGGGATGGGAGCTTTAGCAGTGTACTTTTTAGAGTATTGGCACCAGCAATATTTGCTCAATAAAATTAATTTGTGGGTTTTAGCTTTGTGCGTGCTCTTGGGTTTGGTGTTAAAGTCATTCCTCCCCGTACTTTCTTTTTTAGTAAGTTTATCGGAAGCTGCGCTAATCGGAGTTACGATAGGAGTTTTTTGGAAGGGCCGGCCTTATTGGCGATAATTTTTAGTCATTGGTCATTGGTCATTGGTCATTGGTCATTGGTCATTGGTCATTGGTCATTAGTTATTGGTCATTAATTATTGGTCATTAGTTATTGGTCATTAGTTATTGGTCATTAGTTATTGTAGGGTGCGTATTTTTTGGGTTGAGTGCACAAATCTATGGTTTTCTCCGATGACTCACGCAAATAATTAGACTAAAGAAACCGGGTTTTTCACCGATATTGACGGTTTCAACCAAGTATTTTGATGAAAAACCCGGTTTCTGGCCACCCGTGCATAAGTCCTAGTTAGTTAAAGCAAGAAATTCCCTCTTCCTTCTTCCCTCTTCCCTCTTCCCTCTTCCCTCTTCCTTCTTCCTTCTTCCTTCTTCCTTCTGATTATGGCAGCCAAAAATCGGGGAGAAAAGTTTTGGTCAAACTGCGAGCAAACTGATTAATCTGTCTCCCAATTTGAATGTGCGGTTCATCAGCCTCGACGGGAATAATCGCCGCTTTGCTGCCGAGTCCGAAACGCGAAACTACCATATTTGCCGCCTCCAAACCAGTAACATAAGCCTTTTCCTGCGACCAAGAACCGTGGCGAGTCACAACCCAATCGCCGCTCATCAATACATTATCATAACTTGTGACCGCCGGCAACAAATATTGATAACTTCCCGGTGCAAAATGCGTCACCGCCCGCGACAGTCTAATCGCGCTGCTGTCAATCACCTTAGCATCCCGAAAAGCGGGAATGCAAGTCGCTAAATCCCGCTGCACTAAAGCAACAATTTCCTCATCTTTCAGGGGAATTAATTGATTGGCGTGATAAAAGTCAGCTTCGACAACTGTTCCCGGTTCGTCGCGGAACTCGTCGTGCAAAGCATTCAAATCAAAAAATGTCCAACCCGTAGTCGAACTAAATCCAAAACAGGCATTTGAAGGTAGCGGAATGTCAATTTTTTTGTCAAACCAGAGACGAACAGCTAACACGTCAACAGCACCCAAATTCATTACGTCCCGAAATTCTTGGCGGCTTTGCAAAGCTGGGCTGCTACTAATAATTTTTTGCATCCCAGTGACGCCAACTGCAAAAATAACTGCATCTGCCTCGAAGGTTTCATCGCCGCAAACCACACCCGTAGCTCGGTTGTTGCTGTCAATAATTAAATCAGTAACTCGCTGATTTGTCAATACTTTTGCGCCAATTTTTTCTAGGCGTTCCACCCAGGGGCGAAAGATTTTTTCTCCGACAGTGCCGCGAGACCAAACTACATCAAAATCCGCTTGATGTGCTAGAATGAAATAATACAGCATTCCCAAAGCTGCGGCGGCAGAACATTGTTCTCCTGGTGCAAATAAACCTACTAATAACATCGGCTCGAAGGCATCGCGGTAGAGCCTCGCAGACACGCCAAACTGTTTGAACAATTCGCGGGCTGTGACGCGATCGTACCTGCGCCAAGCTTCGTCGGAATTGTCGAAATCTAGGACGGCGTAGAGTAAGGGTAGGGCTGAAAGCCGATCGACTAATGGCAGTCTTTTGAATTTGGTGTACAAAAACGTTCCTAACGGTGTGGGAAGTCTGGGCTCGTCCTGAAAAATGGGCGATTCGACTTCCAATCCGGCGGGGGAATACTGACAAGAACGAGTCCAAGGCGTGAACGGATCTAGTCCTAATTGTTTGACTAAGGAAAAGATATTTTTGTAAGGATACCAGAAGCCATGAATTCCTGCTTCTACGGAACGTCCGCCTGCGGTTTTCCACCCGGCGACTAAGCCTCCCGGCTGAGGGCCTGCTTCTAACAAAGTTACGTCGTAGCCTTGCTGGGCTAGGTGATAGGTAGCACCTAAACCGGCCCATCCTGCACCGACGACGACTATTTTTGGGGCTGGCGATTCTGCTGACATTTCGTACCTCTTCATTTTTGATTTATGATGACACAATTTATGAATAAAAGTGAAATATGCGATCGATTAGCTGAAACTTATAGTGTTTTTTTGACTGTGGAAAATGTTATATTAAAACGTTAATGTTGGTTTTTTCGAAAATTGAGATTCGAGTAAAATACACAAATCGAACGGGTTGTCAATATGCAATTAATTAATTATTTGACTGCTATTTTTGGGGTAATTTGGCAGAACAGCATTTTTCATTGGGCGGCGCTAATTTTGCTGGGCACGGCTGTGTGGGGCGAGTATACTTCTGTGAAGCAGTATCAGCGCTATCTCGGCGCGAAAAGCCGATCAACTTCTGAATCTGTCAGCTATTTGAGCTCGAAGTTAGAAAGCGGTACGTCAGGGGCGATCGAACTGCGGCAGTGGGAAACACCACCAGATACCTGGAAACTGCTGCTAGACTGGTTTAGCGAGCACTTGGCGGGCGAAATCACCGCAGGTGGCGAGGCTTACAGGGCACAGGTAAAATCCGGGCGGTTTGTGTTGTTTCAGTATCCCGCAATTTTAGGGCGATCGGCACCCCGGAGTCAGTGGCGGTTTGTGCCGAGCACCTTAGTCGCGCTGGGGGTTTTAGGTACATTTTACGGCATTCAAACCGGCTTGCAAGATGTTAATTTGGGTTCTTTGCAAGATACTAAAGAATTGCTACCCTCGATCGGCACGTTGCTGGAAGGGATGAAAACAGCGTTTTCGACTTCTTTGATGGGTTTGGGTTCTTCTAGCGTATTTACGCTTGTCTTGGCTTGGGGCGATCGCGCGCGCGTTGCTAATCGCGACAACTTACGCAACAGATTAGATAAAATCGCTCAATTGCAAACGCCAGAACAACTGTTTTCCCGCGCCAATTCTAGCGGCGATGCTGAAAGTGCGATCGCCCTTGCGATCGAGACAATGAGAACCGGATTTGCTCAAATCGTCGAGGCGCAAAGCAATGTGAACTCCCAGGCGATCGGACAACAAATCGGTTTAGCAATGACCCCAGTTTTCCAAGATATTCGCCAAGAATTATCCCTCCTCAAACAGATTAAAGCCGACCACGGCGAAGAAATATTAAACAATCTACTTTTAGGACTCCGCACCGAAGTAATTGAGCCTGTAGTCGGGCGATTAGATCAAAGCGCTCAGTTAACTCAATCAGCATCCGAAGCTGTCAGAGAACTCAAGAACGAACTAGGCGGAATATCTTCTAGTTTAGCACAATCTATCCTGACAATTCAAACTTTTCAGCAAGATACATTAGTGCAGTTGCAGGAATTTGCCAACAACTTGCAGCAGATTTTAGGACAGTTTCAAACTGACACCCACGGCGTTTTGCAAGAAATGGCCACCGAAATACGATCGGGAGTTGGAGAAAGCATTGAAGGCATGAAAGCCCAAAGAACAGCATTCCAAGAAAGCGCCCAAGAAGCCGCCAACACTTTTAGAGGAATTCAGGACAATTTGCAAGCATCTCTCCACACTCAAGCGGAACAAGAAAGAGAAATGCTAGAAGGTGTTGAGGCCAGAATGACCAATATTTTAAATTCGACTCATACAGCTTTCCAAACTCAATCTGACACGCTCAAAGTAGTCGGAGATGAAGCTTCGGGATTGATGGATAAAGCCCGAGAAAATTTGGTTGGTAGCTTACAAAATGTTGACGCAATGTTGCAAAATACCCGCGTCACAGTTCAGCAAGAGTTAGATAACTTCCGAGTGACGTATCAATCCTCTCTCCAGCAATTTTTTACCGCACAAAACAATTTACTAGAAGGTACTTTAGGCAAGCAACAAAAAGGCTTAGCACAGGTTGTTCTCGGCTTGCAAAAAGTTTTTCAAGAAGAATCCCAGAAGCGCAAATTGATGTCGCAGCAAGTTGACGAAAGTATGGACAAAATTTTGACAACAGCCGCAGAAGTGAGCCAGTTTGCTAATTCTGTGGGGTTGAATTCCAGCCAGCGTTTGGCACAGTTGCAGGAACTAGCGAAGATAACCGCACAAGAAGTGCTGCGGGTAGAAAGCGTTTATGAAAAAATGGCCGGTCAGTTTAATGTAGAAGGGGAAAAATTGCAAACTACTTATACGAGTTTGGTTGATCAATTAAATGCAGCTTTGCAAGCGGAACAAGAACAAGTGCGACGGGTTGAGAGTGCGTATCAAAACATGACAAATCAGTTCGATCGCGCGTTGCAGTCTGGCAACAATCAATTAATTGGCTATTTGGAAAAAACTACGTCATCGCAGCACAAGTTTTTTGAAGAAGCGGATTCTTCGATGGCGAAAGTGTGTACTGGATTGCAAGAAAGTTCCGACGGTTTGATGCAGGTTGCTCATTATTTGGTGGCGGCGGCTGATAATTTGGGTACGAAGAAATAAGCTATCAATAATGAGGTTCGTAGTGAGGACTTCAGTCCGCATTCAGAAGGACTGAAGTCCTGACTACGAACCTAAAAGCCTGGTTCGTAGTGAGGACTTTAGTCAAATGGCACTGAAAAAGTGAGCAAAAAAAAATCTGTAAGGCAATATATATATAGATCATTGCCTTACAAACACAAAAATCTCTCTCTATTATGCCAAATCGTGCGTCTATTCTCAAACAACAATTTTTGCAGAGCATTGCTTTGCCGTGGGA
>JAJAYT010000450.1 GCA_026786085.1 Microcoleus sp. CAN_BIN18
CCTATCAAGGTACCAGAGCACAGCTTTTCCATGATTCACTTTTTCGGAATAAAGATGTTGAGTGGATGAAAGGAAAGTTTAATGATTTCATTCGACAATTTTTAAATCAATATGAATGTTTTTGTGAAATAATCGACATCAAATACTTAGACACTAAATACTTCCGAGATCCAAACAAAATTGAAGAAATTAAACGTAGAAGTATCCGTAAACAGTTTGTCTATGAGCACTTGCTTCAAAAGACTTTAGAGAAGAGAAAGGATCAATACAGTAATTTGAGTATTCGGAGTAGCTTTTGGCTCCCTAGCTACCTACCTGATGATTCAGAATTGTTACAAGATAGCTCGACTTTCATGGATGGCTACATTAAATTAAAAAATGTGAATTTTAAGTTATTAGCTGAAACCTATTTCGCTTAAAGCCTTTCAGCTACTCTACAGCTTACACCACATTCATCTAAATACGATCAAGTAAATTCAAATCGAGCATTTACGGTTTTTTGTTAACAATCAAGCTCTCCAAGATGCCTTTAAACATTGTTACGACAATTTGGCGATCGTTATCTCTCACAAATATATCATAATTGGGACTTGAGTTAATTTCAATTAACCAATATTCCCCATTTGTATCTATCGCAATATCAAAACCACCGTAATTAACATTAATTTCCGCAAACACTGGCTGCACAAAGTTTTCAATCTCTGAGATAATCTTTGAATCAGTAATATGCTTAGCTTTTGCACCCTCCCAGTGCAGCGGGCTTAAATTCCCTGCAAATTTAGCATCTGATTTATCTTTTTCATACAGCAAAACCAGCTTTTGATTAAAGAAAACCGCCCGATATTCGTGTCGAATATCAATGCACTCTTGAGCTAGACAAACATAGTCATAATCTTTACTGTTGACATTAAATATAGTTGCGAGCGCTGCTTGAATTTGCTCGTTTGTTTCACAAAAAAATACGTTATTTCCCGCAGAACCGCGATTTTTTTTAATAATCACGGGCAGGGAAAATGTTTTGCTCACTTCGGTAGTAATCTTTTCACAATCTTTGAAAAGCAAGTATTTTTGATACTTGTCTTCGCATAAAGGCGATAGAAATCCTAGAGTTTGAGGAGTTTTAATCTTGCCTTTCAGCAAGTGATAGGTATATTCCTTGTCTTTACAGATGTATACGATTTGCTCGTTATTAAACGGCATACTGAAATTAACCAAGTAATAATCTTGACCGTTCAGTTTGATTCTAACTAAGTTTTGGTTGGGCGCGAGGATTTCATAACTGATATTTAACTCTTGACAAGCTTCGAGAACGAGACTGATATTTGTCAGCATAATCTGCACAGTATATTTGTTTATGACTTGCGCGCGCCGCTCCAGAAACCGGGTTTCTTCGTCTATTTCTCGTCACTCAACGTAAAAATCGTAGAAACCCGGTTTCTAGCCCCGATGCGTAGTCCATGATTTTTTTCATTCATACTGTACCACAGGAGGAAGCAATGAGACGAAAAGGGCGATCGGCTTATTTACTTTAGGACTCACTCACGAGTTGTCAGAAACCGGGTTTTTTACGAAAATTATTCGTTTTAACCCACAGATTAGGTAAAAAACCCGGTTTCTTTGGTCTTAACTTTCTTCTGGCGAAACATAAAAATCTACATCAATTGCCGCATTCAATTGATGTACCTTTGCAACGATACTTTTATCAAAATTAATCGCTGGCACACTGCCACTTCTGTAATAAATGACGCAAGCAATCTCCGCAGCATAAGACTTGCACAACTCTAGCAAAGGAATCCACCCTGGCTGAAGCTGTTCTAAAACCGAATTAATGTGTTCTTCTAAGTCGGCAGATTTTTCAATTTGAGAGTACACAGTCCAACCATTTTCCTTATGCCGTCTAGCACCCCGGGCAATAATTAAGTCCCCTTTTCTCCAAGTTTTAGTTGGATTGATACTTACCTTTGCAGTCACTTCGTCTGGATCGAATTCCATTCCAGTCAATCTAAAGTATGCGTAAATTTCTGACTCCATCTGCCCGATCCTCTTTGATAAATTAAAAATCGTTAGGAATGAAAATTTAATAACCTAGGCGACTCTCCCCCCTTCGCGGTTTCTAGCCCCCATGCGTCACCCCTGATTTTTTTCATTCATACTGTACCACAGGAGGAAGGAAGAATAATTACTGAATATCTGGCCACTCGCGAGCATCCACAAATCTCGACAAATGCCCGACATTTGTTGTAGCAATGACAACATCTTCTCCACCTTCACCAGCCAGTATAGCTTGAGCCGCTAAAATCACATCTCCATCAAGTTCTTTGGGATCTGCTGTTGGCATTCCCGCTTGACGCGATGTTGCCCACAACTCGGCCGCTTTGAGAATCACTGGCGTTGTTATCGGCAAGTATTCAAGCCTCTCTTTCCAGTCATCAAGCCGTTGAACTCCTGTAACTTTATTTGCCCGCAGTAACTCTCTTCGCACCTCATAATCTGCTATTTCAGGCAACTTAATTTTGTACCCTTTTAATAACAGAGAGCGCACCCATATCCGACATTCTACTGTAACGGGAGACCCTTTGGGATTTGTCAATATTCCCAAAGGGCCCGAATCTAATAATACTATCATTGTTTTTGAAATAGGAGTCGCTTGGATGATAGGCGGTTTTCGTCTAAGGCTTTTTGCAAATATTCAAAAGTTTCTCGCTGCTCTTCTTCATCTCCTTCTTCGGCCCACTTATCTAACCATTCTACTATGGCTAGATTCTTCTGCATTTGTTCTTCTTTAGTTGGCGAAGGAAGAACAGGAGATGATTTTTGATTAACTAATTTTATCCAATAACTTAACCGAATATCTACTACTTCCGCAATTACCGCTTTCAATTCTCCAACTGTCAAGTCTGCTACTCGTTTAGTTTCGAGAATGATTGATTGCAGTTCTTCAACTGTCAAGTCTGCTACTCGTTTGGTTTCCATTTTGCCACCTCATTGTGTGAAAATAATTTTAAAGATTTGAGAACCGATCGCACTTCTCAAACCTCAAATTTTATCAAATTCTATCCGAACAACCGCTGCTGACCGTTTACAGCATCTTTCCCGGCATAAATCTCGCGAGTTCCCTTGGGAATATAAATCCAGCCAAACTCCTGCAAGCGGTTGGTCAAATTGGAAATGCTGACTCCCATTTCATCGCGAATTTTATACAAATTAGACCACTTTGTTAAATCCCGGCCTTGTCTTTTATCCTCCAAAATACATCGGGGCATTAACAAACAGCTTGCAAAATATTGCGCTTGCCATTCGATCGATGCAATCTTGGTACTCGCGATCGCACCCCGACACACAAAAGGTTCCTCGACATCAGACGCTGTTTTTTCTGCATTATCTAAGTTGAGTTGCAGTTGTTTGACAGCGCCGTCTGCTTCGTCTTGATTGATGTGCAGCACCCAGTGGCCGATTTCGTGGGCGATCGTCGATTCGATGAAACCCGGCGGTTTTTCGAGAATCAATTCGTTGATTTCGATTAACCGCTGCTGGGGTAAAATCCTCGCGGCGATCGCACCTTCGGAGTCCGGCTCAATGTAGTCCCAGACTACGCCCAAGTCCAGGAAATCAGCCACCGTTGTCGCATCAATTGGCCATCTCGGAGCAAAATTTTGCGTTTTCTGCATCTGCATCAGGATGTCATTTGCCAAACGCTCGATCGTTTCCTTGGGGTAGAAGCAATACGGTTTAAAAATACTCACTTTGCTCGGCCTCTCTTACGCTTCAAAAGATTGTTTCAGCCAATCTGGATTTTCTTGCATCCGGCGGAAAAGAGCCTGCATTTCCTTCGGATTCTGCTTCAGCAGCGCTTCGTACTGCTGCGGCAGTCTACCGGCAAGAAAAATCAACTCCTCTTCGTTGATGTCGAGATTCCGCGCTAGCGATCGAATTACCTCCTCTTTTGGCGCGTAATCCGCTCGATCGTTCTCCAACTTAGACAAATAAGTAAAGTCCACACTTAGCATACCAGCTAGCTCACGTTGTGAGTAAGCTTTGTCCTTGCGAGCTTGACGGATCAGTTTTCCAAATGTTTGTTCCACGGTTTTTCGCCTCCTGACAAGCATTCTAGCCTGTTTTGATCAAAAGTTCAACAAAATACTTGACTACAAAATCAACATACGTTACCATGAGATTAGTTGACGGTTTATTCAACCATGCTAACCATATTGGTGTGGTATAAAATGTAAATTAGATAAATAAAACGCTACATATAGCGCAGTCAACAGAAAGAGGAGCGAGCAGCGCTGTCACAACCCTTGTACATAGAAAATAAAAAGGAGCCGATCGCAAATGCTGAGAACCTGGACAGACACGCATTACAAGCTCGAAGACGATGACTGGCTATACATCGCCACCCACGAAGAACAAAGCTCAGCCTCACTGGTTTGTCCTGGCTACGCACGGGATGGCGAAGGCTTCAGCATCCACTTCACCCCAGCGCACTTAGAAACCTTAGAGAATTTGCTCGCCGCGCTGCGGATTATTAAAGCTCAACAAGAGGCGATGGTTGATTATACTTATCCAGAACCAAAACAGACAAAACATCTGATTCGGCAATCAAAAATGGCAGGAAGTGCGGCCACTGAACCTGCAACACATTGATGAATCGATGGATTTTTAGAAAAGACAAAATCAGAAACAGAAAAGGCTGTAAAGGCGCGATCGAATCGCGCCTTTACCATAACTGTTACACCAAAGTAAAATGAAAAAATTAACGAAACTCAGAACCAAACTAAACCTGCAAGAAAACCGTCTGAGAGAAAATTTCGAGATGCTCGACCAAATTCGAGCAGACGCAGTTAACGACATCGAAAGTCTCACCGAAGACTTCCAGCATATGACTTTAGTTGCTGAATCTATACGGCGGAATTACCGAGCTTTGTTAGCCCAAAATCAGTTACTAAAAGACACGCTTTTAAGTATAGTTGACGAGTGCGAGTGCTGGCCGCAAAATCGGTGCGATCGCTGTCAGCAGATCCTCAAAATCATCGCCAGCGACAACTCCGAACAAAAACCCGATGCAGCGAGAAAATACCGAACTATTCTCAGCCAACTGCGCAACTTGGGATAACTAAAAACGTCTCAGTAAACAATCAAGAAATTAGAATCAGGAGAAAAAAGCATTATGACACTAGCAACAGCCAAAGATAGCAAATCCCAAATTTTGCAAAACTTTCAGCAGATTTTAGCTGACAAGAAAAAGATAGAATCCAAAGTCGAAACCAAAGAACAGTCAGCCGAAAAAGCCAAAAATAAACAACTCCTCGAAGTCGCTTCTACTTACACAATTGACAGCATCGTCAAAGGCTTAGCCGACTTGCAATTAGATTTCGGCAGCATCACCAGCGGACTTTCTGAAAAACTGAAGCAGGAATCTTCAAAATTAGACGAATTAAAACGCGCGATCGAAATTGAAGCCGAACAACTCCAACAGTTGCAGCAAATACGAGTTGTAGCAGACGCCTTCCACATTTTAACTGAAGAGCACCAAGAAAAATTGACTGTGCTGGAACAAAACGCCGCCAATCAGCGTGAAATTCTCGAAAAAGATACGACCCAAAAACGCAAAATTTGGGGCAAAGAACAGCAAGAATTTGAGGCCGCAGTTCAAGAGAAAACTGCATTCACAATTAAACAGCGCCTGGGTGAAGCAGCCGATTACCAATACGATTTACAGCGGCAACGAAAAATCGAAACCGATGCCTACGAAGAAACGAAGCGCACATCAGAACGCGACTTGCAAGAATCTACCCGCGAAAAAGAAAAGAATTGGGTAGAGCGAGAAAAATTACTCAGCGACAATCAAGCAGAGTTTGAAAAGAATCAAACCAAAGCCACAGGGTTTGAAGAAGAACTCAAACAGGCTTATGTTAAAGCCAAAGAAGAAGCGATTCAAGAAGTTTCTCGCGAAGCTAAAGTCAAGGCGGATTTAGTGGACAAAGAATGGGAAGGAAGTAAGCAGGGATATGAATTGAAAGTGCAGTCTTTACAGCAGACAATTGAGCGACAAACCGAGCAAATCGCCGAAATATCCGCGCAACTGCAAGCCACGATGAAGCAATCGCAAGATTTAGCAATGAAAGCTTTTGCTAGCAAAGCTTAAAACCCCGTTTGTAGTGAGGACTTTAGTCCTCATTTCCTCAAAACTTAAGGATTTTAGTCCTTACTACGAACTTTTTAGGACTAAAGTCCTTACTACGAACCAATTCCCCCATTATTAACAAATGAAAAGCCATGAACAAAAAAGTTAGCGACAAAAGCACCAAAGCTCAAATCTTAGAAGCGTACAAGGAAGCCGCAGAAGAAAAAGCTGCATTAGAATTGCAAATCAAACAGCTAAATGTTGCCCCAAAGCAAACAGCAGTCCCAGAAAAACCTATTGTGGAGGCACAAAAACCAATGGCTTTAACTCAAAATCAACAAAAAATGCAGTCCACAATCGACAATTTGATTTTGCTGCAATTTGGCTTTGGTGGCGCTGTCAGTGAGTTGTCTGAGAAATTAACTTCTGAAGCTGCTAAACTCGGAGAATTGCGGCGCACAGTGGGCGAAGAAGTTCAACAACTGCAAGAGTTGCACAGTTTAGAAGATGTTGCAGAAGATACGCTGGACAATTTAATTCAACAGTACGAAGAAAGCGCGAAAACATTTACTAACGAACTCAGCGAACAACGCGAAACTGTTGAACAGGAATTGTTGGAACAGCATCAAGCTTGGGGAAAAGAGCAGGAATTGCAAAAGTTGGCAGTTAAAGAGCGCAATGAAAATCAGCAAAAAGCTCGCAATCGGGATGAAGAGTTGTATAACTACGATTTGCATCTTCAGCGAAATTTGGATATCGAAGAATATGACCAGCGCCAGGAAAGGCTGCATCAAGACATCCAAGAGTTTGAGCAGGAACAGGAGAAACAGTGGGGGGAACGCGAAAAATTAATTGCGGAACGGGAAAAAGTTTCTGCGGAAGTTAAAGCTAAGGTTGAAGCTTTTCCGAAAGAACTGGAAGCTAATATTAAGAACGGGAAAGATACTGGTCGGAATATTGGCAATTATCAAGCTAAGATTAAGGCTGATTTGTTTACTAAAGATATCGAAGGGCAAAAGCAAAATTATGAACTGCAAATTCAAGGGATGTTGCAGACAATGCAAAATCAAGATGCGCGGATTGCTAGCTTGTCGAAACAGCTTGATTCTGCTTTGAAACAAGTTCAAGATTTGGCGGTGAAGGCAATTGAAGGCTCGTCGAACTTGAGTTCTTTCCAAGCAGTGAGGGAAATTGCGATCGAACAAGCGAAGACTCAGCAGAAAAATAAGTAGATAAGTCGGCGGTTTTAGGAATTAATTAGTTGGGATTGTATTGTAGAGATGTAGAATTCTGCATCTCTACATTTTTGGGAAAAAATAAAATAAATTATGCCGATCGCCGGCTGGCCGTGCAAAAATAGAAGTATTTAGGCTGGAGATAGTGCTATGGTTGATACTAACAAATTCGAGCTGCGCGATATTCCGATATATTCTATCCCTCAAGCAGCACAATATCTCAGGCTGCGGAGAGATATGTTGCGACATTGGGTTGTTGGCTGGTACTCGCAAACAAAAACGGACAAGCACTTCTTTGAGCCGTTGATTGAGTTACCTCAACACAATAATCTTGAACTGCTGCCCCAGTCCAAAACTAGACTACTTTCTTTTACAAATTTGGTAGAGGCTCATGTTTTGATTGCTATTGTTAAGGCTACAGGCTTCTCCCGCAAGCAACTTAGCATCACTCTCGAATGTGTCAACGGTAATTTTTCTACTCCTCACTTATACGCTCGAATTGAGTTTCAAGTCGAGGGAATTGCTCTTTTGTTTGAGAAATTCGGACAGAAGCTTGCAGCATCCGGCAGGGAACAGGAAGCGAGGCAGATTCTAGACATTTATTTCGATCGCATTGTACGTGATGAAGCTGGATCACCTCTCAAACTCTATCCTTTCACAAAACTACCAGGTGCTAACGAACCCAAAACAGTGATGATTGACCCCGGAATCTCCTTTGGTCGCCCAGTTTTGGCTGGAACTGGCATTCCCACAGCTATGCTGGCAGAACGCTACAAAGCGGGTGATTCCATAGATGAACTTGCTGAGGACTATAATTGCTCGCGCCTCCAAATAGAGGAAGGTATTCGCTGCGAACTTCCGCTAGTGGCATGAATGAGATATTTTTCATCGATCGATGTTTAGGAAAAAAACTGGCAGATTCGTTACGAGATGCGGGGGCGACAGTAGAAATTCATGACGATCATTTTAGTCAAGACCTCAATGATCAGGATTGGCTGAGGATAGTTGGAGAAAGCAATTGGGTTGTACTTACAAAGGACAAGAAAATTGCTAGTCGTCCTTTGGAGTTATTGGCTGTGGCTCAAGGTAATGTAAGGCTGTTTGCATTTGTGGGTGGCGATGTTTCTGGAGTTGTAGTCGCACAAGCTTTTGTAAATGCCTTAGAAAATATGAAACGATTTATTCGGGGGAATCAAGCACCTTTTATTGCTAAGGTGTACCAGTCTGGTTTGGTCAAGCCCTGCAAAAACCAAAAGGAACTTTTGAGAATTATCCCTAAAACCAGTGAGTAAATTATCTCAAAGTTAATCTCGATTAGTCCAGTTTATACACTGTCTACTCCCTTCCAGGCTCAAACAGTATGAGAACCTATCTACAGCGTTATAATTTTTAGTCAAAAGCCCGATCGCCCTGTTCACTTATTTAAACTGTCCTTAGCCTTCCTGAATCCTCCGATCAAACTTCCTATTGTATAAGTTAATCAATCAAAAAATATATTTGGGGCCCAAAGATTATGTCACAACAAATTGTACGTCAAAAAGATACTAATGCTTGGATTTTTCAGTGCTGGATTTCTTTTATTTTTGCCATTTCTGCAACTACTGTCGGTGTCATTTATTTACAGGTCGATCCTTGGCAAAAAGCTTTTATGGGCATGGGTTTAACTTTTTCGGTTGGCTCGTCTTTTACTTTAGCAAAAACCATTCGCGATAACAACGAGGCAACCAGATTAACTGCCAGAATCGATGAAGCCAGAGTTGAGAAAATTCTCGCGGATCACCATCCTCTCAAATGAACTTTAATTATACAATGTATAAAAACAAAGCCCGCGCGTGCGGGCTTTGTTTTTTGAGCCACAGGTTTTAAGCTGTGGATATGAATTGTGGATTTCAATAGCTACCTTTGAACTTACGACCCAATTTAGATTTTTCTCGCTGGCGGCGAGCACGGGCCTGAATCGTCGCATACTCCACCGGAAAACCAACGACAGGAATCACCTGATCCTGGCGTTCTTCTTCCAGATTCTTGAGTTCGGTGTAGTCAACCCAGTGAATACAATTCACCGGACAAGTATCCATCGCTTCAAGAATCAACTCTTCAGAATCCCCGTCTTGTCGAACTACGCGCGATCGACCGTAATCCGGTTCAATGTAGAAAGTATTGCGAGCAATATGAGCGCAATGTTTGCAGCCAATGCAGGTAATCTCATCAACATAGACTCCTTTTTGGCGCAACACGCCACCTAACTCCGGTTCTAAGCCAGAGCGATCGGGCGCATCCCGCAAAAATCCGCCCAACTCCGGCTCTAAACCAGTGCGATCGACTGCTGTATCTATTCCGAGTCCAGAAAGCTCAGACATTTAGATCCCTCACAATAGTGAATAAGTCCGCCTGGGCGGACTTGAATGAGAAAAGATTGCCAAAAACTCGAAAAGTTATTAAGCAACACACCAGCGTTGCATCACCAAACGGATCGAACCGTCTTGATTTTGCTTTTGCTCAGAAACTTGGAAACCCTGCTTAGCGCTCTCATTCAGCACAGTATGGTAAGCGTAGCGCTGAGTCACCTTATTCAGAAAACGGTCTACAGACCAAGCTTGCTGCCAAAATTGCAAGTCAGCCACCAACTCATACTCAGTCCCATTCCAGCTAAAACCGAGGTCATAGCCATTTTCTTGCTCGATAACCACCTCAGCGGTGCTGGTGAGGCCGCGATAGCCGCGCACTTCAGTTGGGCCCGACTTCCAGTCGATACCCAAATCAGTTAAAGCAGCTTCCAAAGAATTCAAATTGCGGATCTGGGTCTTGATTTGGCTAAAGTGTGACATGGTGATTCCCAAAAAGATTAAGTGAACTCAACAAAAAAAATTACCAATCGCTAAAAGCCACTTGAGTCGTGGCTTCGGCTGATTGATTGAGCGCTTGGGCGAAATATTCAGAAGTAGACTCTTGATGAAGCACCACGCCAAGCTGGGCTTCAATGGCAGCCGTTACCTCAGCGCAGGAAGCACCGACAATGCCGGTGACTGTTTCCTGTACGCGGCCATCTGGATAAATCACAAATTCTAGTGTTTCCATAATCCGGGCTGACTGAATAGGAATATTGAAATTAGACACCGACGCTAGCTAGCCAGGGAAGATGCCTCCTGAAGTCGCTTCTTGAGAGTTGGCTGACAAAGCCTTATATCAATTTTGACGAATTGATAGGTTTTGAGTCAGAACTTAACAGAAGTTATTAATAGGTAGAAGCAATACATCAGTGTTATGTAAAGTTTCGCGTACTTTGTGACAGCAGTCAAGTTGATTTTAGATTTTAGATTTTAGAAAGAGGAGGAAGTTCGGCAACGGATTGTGTAGCGGATGTAACGGATGGATGTTGAGCTTGCTCGTTACCAGGCAGAGCCTGGTAATGCAGATCCGGAGGCTCTGCCTCCTTTGAGCTCGCAACTTACAGGAGAAAGAGCTGTAGGAGGTGCTTAAGTTATTAAGTTTTCGATCCTTATAAAGAGGAGGAAGTTCGGCCAACGAACAACGTGCCGGATGTAACGGATGGATGTTGAGCTTCCAGGGTAGAAGTCCGATGGAATCAGGAGGATTTTTCCCCACTCTCCCCCTCTAATTTCCTCTGGGGTCTAAAACGTCTCGCAGGCCGTCGCCCAAAAGGTTGAAACCCAGAACTGTCAAGGTAATCAGCAAACCGGGAAACAAAATAGTCCAAGGAGACGAAAGAGCGTATCCGCCTTTGAAAGCGTCCGAAAGCATCGTCCCCAACTCAGGGGCGGGGGGCTGTGCGCCCAAACCGAGAAAACCTAAACCAGCAGCTTCTAGCGTCGCTGTACCAGTCGAAAGAGTTGCTTGTACAACCAGAGGCGCGAGACTTCCCGGCAAAATATGGCGAAAAATAATCCGCAAGTCGCTAGCGCCCAAGGCCTTGACAGCTAACACAAATTGTTGTTCGCGCAGAGATAGCACCATGCTGCGAGTGAGGCGGATGTAAATCGGAATTTGCACGACGCTGACGGCGATAATTACGCTTTGCAGGCTTGGCCCGGTGACGGTGACAACGGCGATCGCCAGTAAGATTGAAGGGAAGGCTAGCAAAATATCCGCCAAAATGCCGATCGCCACTTCAGCCCATCCGCGAAAATACCCAGCAAAGAGCCCCAACAGCGATCCGACAAACAACCCCGCAGCCACAGAAACCAGGCTGACAAGCAAAGATATCCCCAATCCGTGCCACACCCGCACTAACAAATCTCGCCCCAAACCGTCGGTGCCGAACCAATGTTTGGCGCTAGGAGCCACTAATCTGGACAAATAATCGCGATCGACCGCAGCATCGTAAGGGGAAATTACAGGGGCTAACAGTGCCAAAAGAATCAGCGCTACGGTCAAAATTAAGCCGATTTTCCCGGAGGTCGATCGCCCAAATCGTTGCCAAGCTGGCTGTAGAAATATTAAATTTTTAGGCAATTTGAGATTTTCCATCGAGTGCCTTTACAAAAAACTCAACTATACGGTGCGGGAGTTTTGCCCGATCGCAGTTTTTATAGCGAATGGTAGATGCCAAATGCCCGATCCCTTCCTAAAAGACCCTTTAAGATATAAAGAACAAGATAAATTTAAAAGCGCAATGACATCAACCCTACTCAAATCCTCCTCCAGACCGCCCCTCACCGCCCCAACCATTCGTCATTTCCCCAACGGCCTGACAGTTATAGCCGAACACTTACCAGTTGATGCCGTCAACCTCAGCGTGTGGATGAATCTCGGCTCAGCCGTCGAATCCGACGAAATCAACGGCATGGCTCACTTTTTAGAACATATGATTTTTAAGGGAACTCCCAGTATTCCCAGTGGAGAATTTGAGCGGGCGATCGAACAACGCGGCGCTGTCACCAATGCAGCCACCAGCCAAGATTACACGAACTATTACATCACCACAGCCCCTAAAGATTTTGCCGAATTAGCTCCCCTGCAAGTCGATGTCTTGCTCAACGCCAGCATTCCCGACGATGCTTTCGATCGCGAACGGCTGGTAGTATTGGAAGAAATTAGACGATCGGAAGACAATCCCCGCCGCCGTACCTATCAGCGATCAGTGGAATTAGCCTTTGAAGTCCTGCCCTACAAGCGACCGGTACTCGGCCCGACTTCCGTCATCGAACAGCTTACCGCCCAACAAATGCGGGATTTCCACAGCAGCAGATATCAGCCCGGGGCGATGACAGCAGTCGCAGTAGGTAATTTGCCGGTCGATCAACTAATTGAAATTGTCGCAGAAAGTTTTGCTGCCAAAAGCACAGCACGAAACGGCAACATAAATCTGCCCTCAACAGATAGCATTCACCCGCAATTTCAAAGCCCAACCTACGGGAAAGAATCGCCATTTACCGAAACAGTCCGCCGCGAATTTGTAGACTCAGCCCTTCAGCAAGCCCGACTGATCGTGATGTGGCGAGTCCCCGGTTTTGTGGAAATCTCCGAAACCTATGCCCTCGACGTTTTGGCGACAGTATTGGGCCACGGCCGCACAACTCGCTTGGTTAAGGATTTGCGCGAAGATCAAGGGCTAGTCTCGTCAATTTCCGTCAGCAACATGACTCAGCGACTCGGCGGCGTATTCTCGATTTCCGCTCAACTAGCGACAGAAAATATAGAAGCAGTGGAAGCAGCCATCGTCGGACATATTCGCACTCTCCAAACCGAACTGGTGACAGATGCCGAAATTTCGCGCATTCGCACCCAAGTAGCAAATCGGTTTGTGTTCGCTAACGAAACTCCGAGCGCTCGAGCAAGTTTGTACGGTTACTATCAGTCGATGGTAGGAGATATCGCTCCCGCCCTCAACTATGCCGCTTGCATCCAAGCTTTGACTGCGCAGGATCTCCGGGAAGCCGCTGTCAAATACCTATCTCCCGATGTGATGGGTGTTGTGATAATTCGCCCCGAAGCAGCATAAAATCGATCGCCCCAACAAAGCAATTCTCGCTATGCTGGGCGAGGCATTCGGCAGAAACACAGCCAACGGGCACCAGGGATATTGAGTCAATAGTGCGTCAAGTTCGATCGTCCGTGCTTTAAAAGTTTGTATCGAATCATGAATACAAAGCTTTTAAGGTGCGGACGATCGGTAAAATTGCCGTAATTTTCTGAGACTATAAACTTGGAATCCTTGACGTGGGTAGGCAAACATGAAATTACAAAACTTTCTAAAGTCAAAAATTAGGTACGATGCCAAAGCGATCGCTGGCGACAACGAACTCAGCCGCCAAATTCAAAGCCGCCTCATTGACCTAGGTTTACTGAAACCTCCAGTAGACGGCATTTTCGGCCCTCTGTCTACCGCCGCCCTCCACCGATTTCAAACCTTGATGAAGTGTGGCGAACCGGGTTTTTTGGGAGCAGTCACAGCCCAAAAGCTGATCGAAGCCAAACCGGGGGACATTCCCAAACCTCGCCCGATCCTGAAAATCCTCAAAGACACCATTTTTAAATCAAAACCGCTGGCGTCTTCTCAACTTCAGGACTCGGAAAAACAAGTAATCCCAGCGGGAAAAGAGTTTGAACTGCTGGCTTTTGCTCCGATTCGCGGTCATATTAGAGTTGCTCTGCGCAACGAGTCTTTCAAAGGTTCAGGGATTTGGTATGTTTTCGGAGGACACGCTCAAGTTACTCTAGACGGCGCTCTGCTTTATCCCAAACCGAATCCGCCAACTGTCAGACTGGGCATTCCTTATCGATCGCAAATGGATAACTTGAACAATCCTACAGGTGCTTGCAATGTAACATCCATAGCGATGTGTTTGGACTTTTTGAGAATTCCCCGACGCAGAAGAACCGGACAATTTGAGGACGAACTCTACGAATATGCGATCGCCAAAGGTTATAGTCGTTGGGACCCGTACGATTTAGCAAAGATTGTTAGAGATTACGGCGCCCAAGATTTCTATACCGAGAATGCAACTATTGATGACGTTCAAGATTGGTTAGCCAGCGGAAATCCGGCTGTAATTCACGGATATTTCACATCTTTCGGTCACATTATAGTTGCTGCTGGCTACGACAGCGAAGGATTCTTCGTTCACGACCCCTATGGCGAGTGGTTCCCAACTGGCTACGACACAACTGTCAGCGGTGCTTACTTGCACTATTCCTATCGTTTAATCCGCAGCGTCTGTATGGCTGACGGAAATTTTTGGGTGCATTTTATCTCGAAGTAATTCTTAAGAGTCATTAGTCATTAGTCATTAGTCATTAGTTAGGATTTACGCAGAACCTCTATATGTCAATACGGTTCAGTTAGAATTGTCATTGCGAGGAACGAAGCAATCGCAGAGTCTATTTTCACATCGCTTTTACTCTCTTGACGGGCTTATCTGAACCGTATTGCTCTATATGTAGGGTGTGTAATGCGCACCGAAAAGTCTATGATATCATGTCCAATCGATCGCGCATAATACATAGTCGGGGCGGGTTTTTGAGATTGTCGGTTTTTGGCAAATATTGTTGGTGAACCCGCCCCTACAGGAATCATGGTCAATGGATCGGAGATGATATGATTCGTGCGTCAGACCACTTTTTGGTCTTAGTCCTATTAGTAAATATTCCTCACTTGCTCAGTAGGAATTTAGCAGTATTTAGTCAATAATTGGCCCGTTCGTTACTAATGACCAATGACCAATGACTAATGACTAATGACCAATGACTAATGACTATGAATTTTCATACTCAAATCCAGCCAAGTTGATCGCGTAATTGGAGCACTCGTAGAAATATAATCAACTCCGGTTTCCGCCACACTCCGAATAGTTTCCAAAGTCACATTCCCGGAAGCTTCGATTTTCACCCGATCGCCCTTTTCGCGAATTATTGCCACAGCCTGCCGCATTAAATCGCAAGACATATTATCCAACATAATAATATCAGCTTTGTGCTGCAACGCCGTTTCTACTTCAGCCAAAGTTTCGGTTTCAACTTCGATTGTCAGCGGATAGGGAATCGAATTGCGGATTTGGGCGATCGCCTGTGCAATTCCGCCAGCCGCTGCGATATGATTGTCTTTAATCATCACAGCGTCATCTAATCCCATCCGGTGATTGCAAGCACCCCCGACTTGAGTCGCGTATTTTTGCAACAATCTCAATCCCGGAGTTGTCTTGCGGGTATCGACTAATTGCACTGGTAAATCGGCAATTTTGTCAACATATTTGCGAGTTAAAGTAGCGATGCCGCTCAAACGCATTGCTAAGTTTAATGCTACTCTTTCACCGGTTAGCAGCGCATCGAAATTGCCAGAAATCTCGGCAATTACTTGTCCTTTGTCGCACAATGTCCCTTCTGGTACTTGCGGGATGAAGCTCAAGCGACTGTCTAAAAGTTTAAAAGTGCGATCGGCGATCGGCAATCCAGCGACGACTCCCGCCTCCTTGACAATCCATTTAGCAGTACCTGGGACGCTCTCTGGGGGGAATAAGGCCGATGTTGTGCGATCGCCCCTACCGATATCTTCTAGTAGCCAGTTGTGCAACAGGGAGTCTAAAACTATCCAAGGCGGTAATATTGCTGTCATGTTTTTGTGGGTTGTTATATCAAGTTTAGGGGCAAAAATCCCCGGCGGTTGAAACCGCGTCTACACAAACGAAGTCCGCCTTCGCGGACTAAGAGATGCAAGGATTTGGGATGATATCTATTAGGAAGAATAGTCGATCGGGCGATTTTCGGCAAGTTGCAGAATGATGATGGTGTGAGTGCGATTTTGGGCGATCGGGCTAGATAATGGGCTATTCTGTTGCTGACATTGGGTTTTGGTGCTTTAATGGAAGAGAGAGGGCGATCGCGAGTAGAAACAATGATACAGCCAGTCATTTTAGAAAAATTAGCAGAACTCCCTGAGTCTCTTCAGACGGAAGTGCTTCATTATATTGAGTTTTTGATCGACAAGCAGGCGAAAAACTTAAGTCAAGAAAAGCCAACCAAGCGAGGCGGACTTGGAATTTGGAAAGATAAAATCTGGATGTCTGATGATTTTGATGAACCTCTCGAAGATTTAAAGGATTAACTCTGCTTGACGAGCTTGTTATCGTATAAGTATGATCTAAAATGACAACAGTCTAAATGGTAACGCAATCATGTCCTTCGATTTTACTATCTCTCGGTCTACAGGTGAACCACTCAATCTCCCTATCAACGTGGGAGACAAAGTTTTTATTATGGGTGCTAACGGCACCGGAAAGTCCAGTCTGATGCAACATTTATATATGTTTCATTATTCTCATAATAATAATGCGCGGTGGATATCGGCGCATCGCCAAACTTGGTTTTCTTCCAACACAATGGATTTATCGTCTCAGCAAAAACGAGACTATGAAAACGGTATGCGAAGTGGAGACACCAATCTATATGCACGCTGGAAAGACGATTATGCTAACCAACGTGCAAGTATTTCGATTTATGACCTCATTGACGCTGAGAACGTACGTGCTCGCTCAATTACTGCGGCAGTCGATAGCAAGAATATGGAGTATGCAAATACTCTTTCCGAGAAAGATGCTCCTATAAAGATTATCAACGAGCTTCTACATCTTTCAAATATTCCTATTGAGATATCTGTCGGTGAAAACGATCAGGTAGTTGCAAGCAAATGTGGAGGTACTCCTTACAGCGTTGCGGAGCTTTCAGACGGCGAACGTAATGCCTTGCTAATCGCAGCGAACGTGTTAACCGTTAAGAGTGGTACTTTAGTGCTAATTGATGAGCCGGAGCGCCACCTTCATCGCTCCATCATTTCACCACTCCTGACACATTTGTTCTCTAAGCGAGATGATTGTGCATTCATCGTATCTACACATGATGTGATGCTGCCCCTCGACAATCCGAGTGCACGTACATTGCTGATTCGGGGCTGCACCTACGCGGGATCTTCTGTAAGTGGTTGGGACGCAGATTTTATTCCCCCCGAAACTGAGATTGATGATGACATCAAGAAGGATATCCTTGGTGCGCGTAGAAAGATTCTATTTATCGAAGGCACTGAGAACAGCCTTGATAAGCCACTTTACAGTCTAGTGTTTCCCAATGTCTCCATTATTGCCAAATCAAGCTGTCGAGATGTCGAACATACCGTTTCTAGCATCCGAGACTCTGCTAAGCTTCACTGGGTTCATGCTTTTGGCATTGTTGATAATGATCGGCGACCAGAAGCTGACATTAATCGGCTTAAGGAGAAGGGCATATATGCCCTTCCGGTCTTCTCAGTTGAGTCGATATATTACCATCCACATATTCAAGGCTTTATTGCACAACGCCAAGCCAATCTTATCGGAGGAGATCCTTCTACATACCTTGCTCAAGCAAAGAATGCTGCGATCAAGGAAATCAAGCCACGTATTCAACGTCTAAGTATACGAACTGCTGAAAAGGCAATTCGTGAAGAATTTTTTCGGAATTTGCCTAAAAAACAAGACGTTGCTGCTGGCAAACCAATAGCTGTTTCTATCGATGTGGATAAGTTTGTTAAAGAAGAGTCGGAGCGGCTAGAAAATGCACTTAATCTTGGTAATTTGACAGAAATATTCTCACGATATCCAGTTCGTGAAACACCTGCTTTAGATAAAATAACGAAAGAACTTGGATTCCAAGATTGTAAACAGTATGAGGGTGCTGTACGGAAACTATTAATAGATGACAAAGAAGCCCTAAGTTTTGTGAAATCTATCTTCGGCACCCTGGTGTCTGATATTGAGTCAGTATGATTTTGTGGAGTCGTTACCGTATAAATCCGGTTGAATATCTGCGATAGCCAACTATTGACTGCTAAAATAAGGGCGATCGCTTGTGATGATTGTGTTAAAATATGGTTCTAGCACCCCGCAATTCTAGCTTATTTGAAAACAGTCATTGAAACATCACATAACCATCATGCAAACCAAAACGATCGCAATTCGTGTTAATGCTGAAGTTGCTAAAATTTTTGAGGCTGCTTCTGAAGAACAGCGTCGTAAATTAGAGGCATTACTTAGCCTGAAACTTAGTGATGCAATTCGACGCAAAAGACCGCTAGAGGAGGTAATGAGTGAGATTAGTCGGAATGCTCAATCGCGAGGATTGACCCCAGAAATTTTGGATTCAATTCTTTTTGAGGAGTGAGATGCGCTACGTTTTTGATACAAATGCAATTGTCAGTGCGATTCTGTTTGATAATAGTAAACCCGATCGCGCCCTTCGATATGCTTCGCGGCCTCGTTTTCTGCTTCATTTGCGATCGGTTTTGGTTGATACCGAACAAGTAAATCTGTATAAGATTTTGCATCAAAAGTACGGAGCATTTTTCCACTCATCCTTACTTAGATTTGCACTCTTAGCGATCGCTCTTTCTATTTAAGCACAGTAAAAGCTATATTTTCACTTCACCACATTAGGTATATTTCCACTACCTAAAACCTGTGTAGCATCTAAAACTTCTATCCCTACCAATAACTCATTTTCCCCAATATTTAAAGCAATTTCGTCAGTTAACTGTAAGGTGCGACACTCATGCTTACCTTCTACAAGTCTAATGTATAGAGCATCAACTTCAGAATCATAACTAATCTTCATAAATTTTTACCTCAAAAATAGAATGTATACTATGATAGAATTAGTGAATCAGGTTTCGTAATGAAGTACCCACTGCATACAGTTTCCAAGCCAGTCTCAGGTAGCGAAGTTCAAAAACTTGCCCATGCCCTTAAGACTGGCGGTTATGTTGCAAATGAAGCTGCTTTAGCTTTGGCTCAACGGATTGCGGCTCGTCGCCATCGTCGGAAAGCTGCCAATGCCGCCAAGTAGTAAGTTTGCAGGAGTTGATTTTTCCGAGTTGCCTGTCGAGCATTTGACCTCCGAGCTTACCATTTCTGGTCAGGGGTTTCGCCGTCTGCGGGGTGAGTTTGTCACCTACTGGCGACAAGGACGTATTCAGCGAGATATAGATGCTTGTATCAGTCAATGCTGGATTTTACGCGGTGAAGACAGTTTGGCAGGTTACATCACGCTACTCACAGATAAACTGGAATTAGATGAACCAATCCTACTTGACGAAGGCGTTCAGTACCGATCGTTTCCAGCCATCAAGATTGGTTTATTAGCAGTAGATAAACGTGCGAAAGGAGCAGGTCGCCGTCTAGTTGAATGGGCAGTAGAGTACGTTGCAGCGGAGATTTCACCTACAGTTGGTGTGCGCTTTATGACCGTTGACGCACTTTACGACCCAGATACTACTCCTCCCTATGACGCATCTGGCTTTTACGAGAAGTTTGGTTTTCAATTTGTCGATCCTAATGAGTCTTTACCATCATCAGTGCCTTATCGTACAATGTATCTCGATCTCAAGCCATTGATCGATCTATTGAGTATCCAAGATAACGACTAACAACTCCCAAAAAAAACTAAAGCCCTTTTCCGTCGTTGCGGGAAAAGAGCTTTAGTTTATTATTAACCTGGCACCGAGCTATTTTACCGGGCAGTGACCCGCCGAGTATCTTCGCCATAGCAACGTTTAACAACCGAGTTCGGGATGGATCGGAGTGGTTCCATTACATCATAAGC
>JAJAYT010000451.1 GCA_026786085.1 Microcoleus sp. CAN_BIN18
GAATTGGGAATTGGGCATGGGATTGTTTGTGGGTGGCAATTATGGTTGGTGAACCCGCCCCGACATTGATGGTAAAATTTGTAGGGGCGGGTTCACCGATGAATTTTGCCACTCACAAACAATCTTGAAAAACCCGCCCTCACCCAACTTTACCATCCACTAGAAACCGTTGCGTCCCCAAATGACCATTGAAATTGAGAAGGAGAACAGAACTAGCAGCGAAACCCAACCGAGTGACAAAATATCCATAGGTATTTATTCAACAAACTGTACAATTTGACTTCAACCGTTATCATAATTCAATTTGAGCCATTTTTGGAATGAGGGCGCGGTGAAGGATTCGTCAAATTTTAGTGCGGCTGAACGGGTAGAATCTTTGAAGGCAGGGGCTGTTGCTGCTTTGTCTTGTTTGTGTGGTTTTGGGGCGATCGCCCTTGTTAACAGCTTAATTCTGGCTCATAGGTGGGATTTTCTGGCGAGTTTGCAGGTAAGGGCAATTGACCTAAATTTTGGATTGAGAGGATTGATGGCACTTGTGGGCGGTTTTTTGTTCGGCGTGACTTACCGCTACGCTATCCGGTGCGATACTAACCCGCAGCTTAAATCTGGGGTGGTGTTGGCTTTTGGGTTGGTGAGGGCTTTTGGACAGTTGGATGCTGGATTGTCTTTTGAGGCGGGACTTTCTTTTGAGGCGGGCAAGATGCCCGCCCCACAAGAGTTATTGCCGTTTGTTGTTGGCGGTGTCGAGAGTGTGGTATTGTTTGCGATCGCGGGTTTGGTGTTGGATTGGGCGATCGGGCGATCGTTGATTAAACCTTTTGGATGTTTGTAGTGAGGACATTAGTCCTCAGATTGGAAGAGGACTAAAGTCCTCACTACGAACCAGTTTTATGGTGAAGTTTGGATATTTAACTGAAAGTTAATACCTGATATTCTAGATTGCCATAAACCATTTGTTTATCAACCGCCGACAAAACTTTATTATTAGCAGCATCAGAAACTAAACACTGACAAACCAACTGCGCGACATCCGCCCGGTGAATTGTTCCCGCAATTCGACAATCTTCTGTTAAAACACCGTTTCCCGTCGCAGGTTCCGATTTCAGTCCGCCGGGACGAATCACAGTATAAATCATCCCGCTTTCAATCAAATGATTTTCAGCTTTTTCCTTTTCAATTAACACCGGGCGCAAAGTTTCTAAAGCTTGCGGCGGCAAAGCGGCGGCAGTGTTACCGCTACCGATGGATGAAACTAAAATAAACTTTTGCACGCCTGCTTTGACGGCAGCATCAATCAAGTTTTTGTTGCCCAAATAATCGGCTCTTTCCCCATCCTTTGGCAAGCCGCCAACGGTGCTGATTGCGGCATGAATTGGTTCGCCGCCAGCCATCGCAGCTTCCACAGCCGCAGCGTCCAAAGCATCGCCAGTCATGACTTTGATGCCCATTGCTTCTAATTCGGTGCGCGTTGCGGGCGATCGCAAAAGTGCTGTTACCTGCATATTTTGTGCTACGAGACATTTTGCAATTTCTAGGCCGACGCCTCGACTAGCACCTGCTAAAAAGATGTGGGATTTATCTGTCATATTAATTTTGTTTTAATTTGTGCAGAAATTGGTTTTTTTGACTATGGAACAGTATACAACAATCCTCTGTAATTTTTTGAATTAGTTTTTTTTACCGCAGAGGGCGCAGAGGGCGCAGAGGAAGAGGGGAAAGATTGGCAATTTCCAATTTACGTTAGATTTTTTTGCCCACGATTACTACCCAAGATTGAGCTTCGCGGGGTAAGCCGGGAGGGCGATAGTAGTGGCTGATAATTGCAAATCCTGCTTGTTCTAAGCAAGGCGCTAAAGTTTCGTATTCCCATCCCGCAGTATAGCGTTTTCCTGTCGGTCGCTCGTCGTAGCCTTCCCAATTTCCCCGGCACATTGACATGACAATTGCACCGCCAACCACTAAGGCTTTGTGCAAATCTTGGAGCACTTTCACCATCTCATCGCTGGGAATGTGAATCATCGAAGCATTGGCGAAAATACCGTCAAATTCTGCCTTTGGTAAATTTAAATTCAGAAAAGATTGCTGCAAAACTTCGCAGCCGGATAACTTTTTTGCTATTTCTACAAAAGCCGGAGTTGCATCTAAGCCTACAACTGTATGTCCTTGGCTCTTGAACGCCACCAAGTCTCGTCCTGGGCCGCATCCTATATCGAGAATCTTACCGGGATTGCGGGGCATGGCAGCGGTGAGTGCATTGCGATTTTGGGATACGTCGTGGTGCCATGTTCCTTCTCGGAAAGATTCGGCAGTTGTCTGGTATTCTGCGATCGTGATTTCTTCGCGTTTGTCCACAATTCCCCCTCTTGTATAATTTAAGATTGGTTCGTAGTGAGGACTTTAGTCCTCTGATTTATGCGGACTAAAGTCCTCACTACGAACGCTATTTGATATTGGTTCGTAGTCAGGACTTTAGTCCTCTGATTTATGCGGACTAAAGTCCTCACTACAAACGCTATTTGATATTGGTTCGTAGTGAGGACTTTAGTCCTCTAATTTATGCGGACTAAAGTCCTCACTACGAACGCTTTGTAATAGCCCTCAATTCGAGTTAAGAAACGAGCGTTTTTTGTTTGGATTTGGCAAGTTCTGAATCAACTTCTAAGATAGAACCTTCGGGAGATTCGATCGCAAATCCCGCATCTCGAATCATATCCCAATCTTGATTGGCCGCTTGTCCGGGAGTAGTCAGATAATCGCCAACAAAGATCGAATTAGCCGCATAGAGTCCCAGAGGTTGCAAGGAACGCAAATGCACCTCCCGTCCCCCAGCAATCCGAATTTCTTGGCTGGGAAGCAAAAATCGGAACAAGCAGAGAATCCGCAAACATTGGCGGGGATTTAAGCGATTAACGTCTGCAAAGGGCGTTCCGGGGATGGGAATGAAAAAGTTGACTGGGACGCTCGTAACGCCCAAATTCCGCAACGACAGTGCTAAATCGATCGCATCATCATCCGATTCGCCCATCCCCAAAATGCCACCGGAACAA
Source organism: Microcoleus sp. CAN_BIN18 (assembly GCA_026786085.1). GTDB lineage: Bacteria > Cyanobacteriota > Cyanobacteriia > Cyanobacteriales > Microcoleaceae > Microcoleus. The sequence goes on from JAJAYT010000451.1 coordinate 3,048, forward strand.
GTGGTGATTCCGGCTGCTTTAACGTTTTCGACGGTTTCTGTGCGATCGGCAAAAGTGTGAGTTGTGCAAATCTCCGCGTGGTATGATTCGGAAGTGTTGAGATTGTGATTTACGCGATCGACTCCAGCCTTAGCCAAACGGTGAGTTTGCTCCTCGGTCAACAATCCCAAACAAGCGCAAATTTTCAGGTTATGATTTGCCTTGACAGTCTCGACAGCATCCAAAACGCGATCGAAAGTAGATGCGCTGGGTTGGCGCCCAGAAATTACCAAACAAAACGTACCAGCTTTTAAATCTGCGGCGCGTTGGGCTGCATCCAGAATTTTCTCCTTAGCTAAAAGCGGATATTTTTCTATTTCCGCAGTTGAAATTTTGGACTGAGAACAATAATGGCAATCTTCAGGACAAAGGCCACTTTGAGCGTTTAGCAAATAGTGCAATCTGACGCGGTTTCCCCAGTAGTGGCGGCGCACCCGATAAGCTGCGTTTAGTTGTTCCAGCAAAACCTCATCCGGCGCGCGCAATACGGCTAAAGATTGCTCGCGAGAGAGACATTTCCCCGCCAGCGCGTCATCAGCCAAATCGTTCCAATTGGGTAAATTCATTACTAAAAATTAAGGGTTTACAGAGTATCCAAAACCTGACGAATCACCCGATAAATCGATTCTAATTCATCAGGAGAAATGCAGTAGGGAGGCATCACATAAAGCGTGTTTCCCAAGGGGCGAAGCAAAAACCCCGCTTCGAGAAATCTGGCTTTCAATACAGGGCCGATGTTATTAAAATAACCGGAAACGCTTTCCGTTTTCACATCCATTGCTGCGATGGTGCCGCAAGTCCGAATCCGTTCGAGTTTAGGATGATCTCTCAGCCATTGATTCAGGTATTTGTGGTGCAGTTTTTCCATCCCTTCATACATATTTGGGTTTTGCTCCAAAAGCTCCAGGGATGCTACACTCACCGCACAAGCTAAGGGATTTCCGGTGTAAGAATGACCGTGATAAAAAGCTTTGTCCGATTCATCTCGCCAGAAAGCTTGATAAATATCCTCCGATGCCATTGTGACAGAAAGTGGCAAGCAGCCACCAGACAATCCCTTAGATAAACACAGGATATCCGGTGCAGTTCCTGATTTAAGCGAAGCAAACAGTTCGCCCGTGCGCCCAAAACCCGTCATCACTTCATCGTAAATCAACAATACATTATATTGGCGGGCCATTTGTGCGATCGCCCGCAAAAACTCAGGGCGGCACATTCGCATTCCCGCAGAACCTTGCACCAAAGGTTCGATAAAAATTCCCGCATAGCCCTTTCCATGTTTTAACAAAGACTCAAGTTTCTCCAAACTCGCCGCCTCCTTGCTTTCCACCTCCTCATCGCCATCAAAAGTCGCAGGAAAAGGCACAACATCCCCAGGAAACATTAAAGGTGCAAAAGGTTCCCACCACAGCGAACTTCTGCCAGCAGACATCGCGCCCACAGTATCACCGTGATAACCTCCCTCAAAACCAATAAAGCTAGTGCGGTTAGTTTCTCCAAGATTTAGCCAATATTGAAACGCCATTTTCAGAGCAACTTCAACAGCAGTCGAACCATTATCAGAAAAGAAAATCCGCGTCAAAGAAGCAGGCGTATGAGTTATCAACTTATCAGCAAGTTTCTGTGCAGGTTCGTGAGTAAATCCCGCAAAAATGACGTGTTCTAATTTTTTTGCTTGTTCGTAAAGAGCCTCAGCCAGAACCGGATGGCTGTGCCCATGAATCGTCACCCACCAACTAGAAATACAGTCACGAATTTGTCGCCCATCTTCCAGTTCCAGCAGCGATCCTTTACCGCTAATTACCTTCAATGGCGGGGGAGCAGTTTTCATTTGCGTGAAGGGCTGCCAAATTGGTGAACTCGAATAATTATCTTTCTGACTTGTCATAACTTCTGCTTCTTAGCTAATCTTAACTTGCATTCCAATAGAGCAATTATAACTCAAATATCAACTTTTTCTTTCTTCTTCTTTCCTCTTCTCTTTTCTTCCTAGCGCTTACGCGCCGCTTCGCTAACGCGTCCTTAGCGTCTAAGCGTTTCGCGCAGGCTACGCCAACGCGGTTCATTCAAAAACAATCTAGTCGTAGGGTGCGTCGCCCTAAAAAAATCCTAAACAAATATCGACAATCTTATAGCGACGCACCTAACAAAAATGGTTGAAAAAACAACCCTCCGTTTCACTCCGCCCAACACTATTATTTTGTAGCAAAGCTTTGTAAAAATAGTATTAGTTACTTACAAACTCAACCGGTGCGCAGTGCACACCCTACAAACTACCAAATTATACTCGTTATTAGTTAAACTTTTCTGCCAATCAGCAAATAAGTCGTCATTACTCCTTTACCTTTAACATTAATTTTACCGCGTTTTTCCAACACATACTTATCGCACAGCAACTCATAAGTTGATTTGCTAACTTGAATTTTACCAGGAAGTCCCTGAGATTCCATGCGACTTGCTGTATTCACCGCATCTCCCCACAAATCGTAAATAAACTTTTTAGTGCCGATGACACCTGCTACAACAGGCCCAGTATTAATCCCAATGCGGATATTAAGAGGTTTGCCGCATTCGTCGCGGAATTTCATAATTTCTTGCTGCATTTCCAGGGCCATTTCGGCAATAGATTCTGCATGATTTGTACAGGGAAGCGGCAAACCGCCTGCTACCATATAATTATCCCCGATCGTCTTAATTTTTTCCAAGCCGTATTTCTCGCTTAAGCAGTCGAAAGCTGAAAATATTTTGTTCAGCAATTCGACTAATTCTACCGGAGACGTGCGGGAGGAGATTTCGGTAAAGCCCACAATGTCCGCAAACAGCACCGTCACCTCGGCAAATCCGTCGGCAATATTTATCTGACCTTGTTTTAGGCGATCGGCAATCATTTCGGGTAAGATATTTAGTAATAAACGTTCCGACTTTTCTTGTTCGGCCCGCAATATTTCCTCAGCTTGTTTCCGCTGTGCGATTTCCTTGTATACTCGGTGAAACATTTGATTGAATGCGACCATGACTTCTCCCAACTCGTCATCGCGCTTGACAGATAAAGAGTAGAAATCAGGTTTTTCTCGATCTTTGCTCAAAGCGACTCCCGCAGCGATCAAGTCATCGCGCAATCTCAAGATAGGTGCAATTACTGTCACCCCTAAAAAAAGCATAGTCACAGAAGTGACAAAAGCTGATATAATGATGACTAGAACAGCAATTCGCCCGATAAATGCGTAAAGTTCGGGTTGAACGGTGGACGCATCGTGGCGAACAATCAAGATGTAATCTCCTCCCAAATGTCGCTCTGTCCAAGCAACATCGTAGCGATTGCGATCGAAATTGTGTTTGTGAACTATACGAGCAATTTTCAGTTCATCTAGATTGATTTCTGGCGGTTCACCAAGTGTATATATTAGCTGACCGTTAGCTTTGTAAATAGATACTCCTAACACTACTTGAGAATCCCTAGTAATATTTTTTACTTCTTCTTGAAACAAAGTGCGATCGGAAACATCTTGTGCGAGCAAAAATTCGAGGGAATCAACAGTCGTCCGAGATAGCTGTTCCAGTTGAGTTAAAAGTTCATTTTCGCGCCGAAAATAAGAGGGGACTAAAATAATTCCCTCTATGACAAGAATGCTAGCAAATACCCACAAAGCTATTTGTCTAGACAAACGAGATTTGAAAAAATTTAAGAAGGATAGAAGGCGCGCTGACATAAAATTTAGTATTCTGGACATGGCTAATCTAAGATACCGGAAAAAAAAACGGTTTCTCGTAATAAATTTGGGGTTGGTCAACGAAGCAGCAGATAGGACGTACGGTTTCAACCGCGCCTAGACAAACGAAGTCCGCCGGACGCTGACTGAAGAAAGAAGATAGCGTAATTTTAACCGCCCCGTCTTCAACCCGCGTCGGCGAGTTTTGCTTGACAAGAGGCGGTTTCAACCGCCCAGTCTTCTGATCCCAAGCGTATTGGCTCAGGACTGACTTAATCTAATGATAAACAAATTAAACCAAAACTGCGCTAACTAACCTGCCTGCAAGCAAATAAGTATTCATATCGCCCTTGCCTTTGACGTGGATAATTCCTCTGTCTTCAAACAGATACTTATTTTGCAAGATATCGTAAGTTGATTTTGTAACTTAAATCGCGCCGGCAATCCCGTGGGATTCCATGCGGGCTGCTATATTGACGGCATCGCCCCAGAGGTCGTAAATGAATTTTTTGGTGCCAATAACTCCGGCAATCGCAGGCCCGGTATTGATGCCGATGCGAATGTTAATTGCTGCATGATGTTTGGCATTTTGGCGCAACCTGCTGATAGCTAAAGTTAATCCTGTGATGCCTAAAATCGAAAGTCCTGCTAACAGTAAAAATAGGTTTTGCAGTGCGCTGTGAGTCTTTTGAGTAATGGTGTCCAGAGGTTGAGTAATTTCTAAGATCCCGCGCATATCTCCCACTTTCCAGTCTTTTTTAGGACTGTCGCGGTTAGTGTTCCGTATAACGACGGATGACTTTATAGTGCGATTGGGCCAAGAGGGATAGCTGTGCTTGACGCACTTTTGGTTTTATTTGGGTTAGGATAGCGATTGTAGTCTATGATTGGCGATCGTGAATTCTGACTCTACTGTCTCACCTGTGTGCAATGAAATTTTTCCGGGAGAAGTTTTCGTCAATACTGCGGATTTTGATAGCGGCATTCGGCGACTTTTACCTAAATATGACGAAATGCTGGATGTATTAGCAGGCTGCATTGCTAGCAGCAACCAGCGTATTTTAGAACTCGGCTGCGGTACGGGGGAACTTACTTTAAAAGTTCTTGAATGCTACCCGTCTGCGGAAATAGTGGCTGTGGATTACTCGCCGCGAATGCTGGATTTTGCCCGCACGAAAATAGAGGCGGCAGGATACGCATCTAGGTGGACTGGTATAGAATTGGATTTTGGAGAATGGGCGAACAATCCAAATTTTTCTGGATTGGGCGATAAATTTAATGCTGGCATTTCTTCTCTGGCAATTCATCATCTTGAGGATGAGATGAAGTTGAAATTGTTTCAACGGATTCGCGAAAGTTTAAATGCTGGTGGCTGTTTTTGGAATGCTGATCCTGTTTTGGCAGAATCAGCAGCAATCAAGGATATTTATCAAGCGGCGCGAGAAGATTGGGCGCTAAGTCAGGGGGAAACTTTAGCACAAGTTCGGGCGAGTGTGGGCACGAGTGTGTCCTATGGGTATTCTAATCCCGATCGCCTAGCGACACTTGAGGCACAGTTGGAAATGCTGGCAAAGGCTGGATTTGAGACTGTGGCGGTTCCTTGGAAATACTACGGTATGGCGGTGTTTGGGGGATTTGTTAATTAAAAAAAGTAGTCCTTCCTCGACACAATTATCACGTTTCAATCGACTTGTAAGGTGCGTCAGATTTATGAGGTGCGCGAAATAATTAGGGTTTCTCTCGCTCCGCACCCTACTGACTTACCGGTTAAGAAAAGATTGCAGTTAGTATTTCATGTTACTAATCTGGGCTGTAAAAAATATATAATAGTATCAGGAGTGAGGAAACAAAATGATTGCAACTGCGATTCAAAGTATTGACTGGGATGCTTTTTGTTCGGAACTGTCGGGAATCGAAATAATTCGCGATCGCGCGCAAGTTGTCAAGCTATCTCAAGATTATTATCACTTCAGTCCAGTTTTGCAACCTCTCTTAAGTAATAAAACGGGAGATTTAGTAGTTCGTCCCGCCAGCGAAGCCGAAGTTTTGCGCGTAGCAAAAGCCTGCGTCAAATCGAAGATTCCGGTGACTGTCAGAGGTGCGGGAACGGGCAATTACGGGCAGTGTATTCCCCTCAACGGCGGGGTGATTTTAGATACAACTAAAATGAACAATATCCGCTGGATCAAACCGGGTTTGGCTTGCGTAGAACCGGGGGTGAAAATGTCGGTTTTCGACAAACAAGCGCGGGAAACTGGTTGGGAATTGCGGATGGTTCCTTCAACTTACCGCACTGCAACGATTGGCGGATTTATCGGCGGCGGTAGCGGGGGAATTGGTTCGATTACTTATGGGCAATTGCGCGATCGGGGAAATCTTCATGCGGTGCGAGTAGTTACAATGGAAGATGAGCCGCGCGTTATAGAATTGCGGGGCGATGAAGTGCAGAAAGTCAATCACGCTTACGGCACAAACGGGATTATTACTGAGTTAGAAATTCCCCTCGCTCCTGCTTATCCTTGGGCGGAAATCATCGTTGCTTTTGATGATTTTATGACATCGGCAAACTTCGGTCAAGCTTTGGGCGATGCTGATGGAATTATCAAAAAACTAATTTGTGTTTGTGCTTGGCCGATCCCTGCTTATTTTGCTGCTTTCCGCGATGCGATTCCTGAAGGCCAGCACTGCGCTTTGCTAATGGTAGCAGAATCTTGTCTGGAACCGCTGCAAGATTTGGTGCGCGAATATGGCGGCACAATTTGCTATCAAAAAAGCGCGCAAGAAGCGAGCAAAGGTGCGGCAATTGCTGAATATACTTGGAATCATACCACTCTGCACGCTCGCAGCGCTGACCCGTCTCTGACTTATTTGCAGACGCTTTTTCCCGCAGATCGAGGTTTGAAATTAGTTGAGGAACTGTATAATTATTATGGGGATGAGGTGATGATGCACTTGGAGTTTTTGCGGATGAACGGGAGGGCGATCGCGGCGGCTTTGCAAATAGTTCGCTACACTACGGAATCGCGGCTAAATGAAATTATTCGCGATCATGAAGAGCAAGGCGCACTGATTGCTAATCCTCATACTTTTATTTTGGAAGATGGAGGGATGAAGAGTGTTAATGTGGAACAGTTGCAGTTTAAAGAGTTGGTCGATCCTTACGGTTTGCTGAATCCGGGTAAAATGCGGGCGTGGTTGGAACGGGATTAAGTATTTAAAATTAAGATTCGGCGATTGAAATCGCTTCTACACAAACGATGTCCGCCTCCGCGGACTAAGAAATAAACGGGGTATTTAAGGAATTAAGATTCGGCGATTGAAATCGCTTCTACACAAACGATGTCCGCCTCCGCGGACTAAGAAATAAACGGGGTATTTAAGGATTAAGATTCGGCGATTGAAATCGCTTCTACACAAACGATGTCCGCCTCCGCGGACTAAGAAATGAGCAAACAGGACTTGTAAATTTAAGGGATGGGGGCGATAATTTCTGTAGGTGCGATCGCCCCCGGTGTAGGTACTGCTGGTTTTTCCAGTAGTAGGCGCTGTTTGTTGCGAAATTCTGCGGCGGCATCGTTCAGATTTTGGCGCTGTTCGCTATTGAATTCTTCCATGCTGCGGCCGCCTCCGAGTTTGGATCTGTGAATTAAGTCAAATATTCCGCTGCCGCTGCTGCGGCCGGAAAAAGGGTCGGTGTTGTCTTGAGTTTGAAAGTCTTGCAGCGGTTGAGCATTATTATTATTTAAACCGCTGGCTTGAGCGAATGTTGCTTGTGGCGTGAAAAGAGCACAGGAGGCGATCGCACTTGCAGCAATCCGAATCATCAATTTGCCCGATTTAGAAGTTTTGGTGTTCATGATTTATTAGTTCAACTTTCAAAAAAACAATTGCTAAGAAGACCGGGCGGTTGAAACCGCGTCTACACAGACAAAACCCGCCTCCGCGGGTTGAAGAAGACCGGGCAGAAGACCGGGCGGTTTCAACCGCCGTTTTATCTAAGCAAACCTGCGCCGTAGCAGCGGTTGAATGCTCAGCAGCGCCACCAAATCAAAGGCTAGCAGCACCAATAGCGCTCCTCCAAAACTAACTGTACCCCAAGGAGCTTGCATCACAACGCTAGCTAGCGACCAATCGCTGTGCAGGTACAGGTAGCGGATGGGTTCGATCGCGTAACTCAGAGGATTGAGAGTGACTACAACTTGCAGCCAGTGTGGCATAAATGACAGTGGCGCGAGGGCTGTACTCGCAAATAACAGCGGCAAGTTGGTAACAAAAATTACTGCGATTAATTCTACGTGGCCGGGGAGGGCGAAGGCTAAACCGAGACTCAAGCCGGTGACTCCCAAAACTAATAGTAGGACAATCAGGGCGATCGCCCCTAGTCCGGCAATTCCAGGTAATCCCGAACCCAAAAATGCTCCCGCCGTAACGATTGCGCCTGTTTGGATAAAGCTGAGGGTGACGATGAAAATAGCCGAAGCTAGGACAATCGAAAATCTCGAAGCTAGCGGCGCGACTAACAGGCGGTTGAGAAATCCGAATTCGCGATCGAACATAATCGGTAAACCGGCATTCAGCGCGCCTGCAAATGCAGTAAAAACAATCACGCCTGCGCCGAGAAATTGTCCGTAATTCTGGCTTTCGCCGAACAAGCCGGCGGGTGCATTTTTAAACAGAGCTCCGAATAAAACCAACCACATCAGCGGCTGAATAATTCCTGCAACTAGGGTGGAGGGGCGGCGCTGTAGTTGAATAAACAGGCGCTTGGTTAGGGCGAGTGTTTCTTGTATAAAGTCTGCCAGCAGGGAACTGTTGGGGGGTGCAACTGCCGCCCGGGGCGATCGTTGCTGGTTGAGTTTGTTGGGGGATGTGACAGTACCGCTCATAATTGCTTGTTAGTTTTGACTGTGGTGATTATTTTTACAGGAAATATGCTGAATGGGATTTTTGCAGGCTGCTTTGATTATAGGCTATTGGGAGTTGAGAGGGCGGGGGTAGCGCGTTCATCGAGTAGCTGGCATGACAGGATAAGTTTGTGGTAAAATTAGTACACGCTACATATTCAGGACTTAACCATCAATAACGTGTTTTTGTCATTGCGAGATCGCGAGCGTTGCAATCGCAGCATCTGTTTTTCACGGATTATACGTAAGTCCTGATATTAATAATTTAGTTTCAGAACTATTAAGGAAATTGGAGGATAAGTTGATGTCATCAAGTGCGATCGCAACTTTGGTCAAAATGATGGAATCTCTGCCGGAAACTGTGCAAGATATAGTTGTTGAACACTTGCAAGAATACATTCGGAAATTTAATATTACTGTTGCTGTGAGTCCCGACGGTAAGCTGGAAATTCCGGCTGAGATTGAAGCTCAGCTCAATCCGGGCGATAAATACACAGTTACAGTTACAGAAGATAGCATTGTTTTTGATAAGCTGAAAGCAGGTTTTGATTGGGAAGAGTTGCGGCGACGTAGAGACTCCTTACCACCAGAACCCAATCCGATGACAATAGAGGAAATTTGCGAAATTGTCCGAGAAGTTCGCCGCGAAAAACAGTCTGAAAGAGAGTCACAGCTATTAGAACCACTGTATCAATGTCAGACACAAATACAGTCTGATACTCAAGTTTTAGAAATACCTTCAGTTGCTCAATACCCCAGCCGTCGCGAGTTTATAAAATTGCCCATTGAAGAGAGACGGCGCATTTTAGCAGAACAGGCTGAGGTGATGTTAAGTCATTACCAGGAAGATAGAGAATGGCAAGAATTACAGACAGGAGACTTAATTGACTACTAACTCTCCGTCTCCCAGGGATACGGCTTGTTCTAATTTGGCAAAGTTTTACTTACTTTCTTTTTCGCTGTTGTCCTCTTTTTTTGTGATCGCTGCTTTTGATTTGGTCACGGTCTTAGTTTTTTTGCTTTCAGTTGATGTTTTTTTAGTTGGAGTTTTTTTCTGTAAATTTGATTTTGTCTTCTTGTCTTCTTTTTGTGTTTCTTCTTTCAGTAGCATCATATCTAATAACTTTCCTCTCTGGCTAGAAAGATAAGAAATAAACCATTTTTTGAAATTTTCAAATTTTTGTGTATCGCCAAATTGAACAATAGGAATAGTCAACAATTCTCCGTGTCTGGCAAAATATATTCCGATGTTTTCAATGGGTCTGTCATTTGGATTACTATTTACACCACCAATAAGTGATAAAAGGTAATAGCCTAAAACTTGGTTAATATGGTTTCTGTCTAATTTAAGATTTTTAGTTACTTTTATATCAATTAGAGTATTGTCAATAATCAGGTCAGCGTCTGCACCACCAACTAAGGTTGAGCCTGCGCCAAACGTTGGATTCAAATAACATTTCTCTTTTGCTTGGAAGTTTTTATTGTCAACAAGTGAAATGAGTGATTTTATGTCTTTGATATCTTCATGGTTATAATTGTCTAAATTTTCTTCGATAAAACCTGCTCTATAAAGCACATCAAGTTTTGCCAGAAAAATTGTATTACAAATTAATTCATCAGTTATCTGTCCATTGTCAATATAATGATTATAATTAATTTTTGTCTGTTCATATTGGTCGGTAATAATTGCTAAAAGGTCTTGTCTTTTGAATAGTTTGTCACTACGAAAGCCTGTGGCTACTTCTTCTCTTGTTGACTTTAAATGTAAACATAGCATTTTAAATGAACCATCTGCCACCCAAAAGCCTTTTTGCATAAAAATGTCTTTATTGTGGTACTGTAAATAAAAGCGAAGTAAATAGTCAAAAGCTGTTCCAACAAGTCCATAATTAGCTGTCAAGGGCGGTGCTTTAAGTTCCGCCTTTAAATTTAAAGATGGTGTTAAAAATTCTGTCTTGAACTTGTCTCGAAGTTCTTGATGATTTTTGCTTGATAAGAGTGATGTTAAACTCATAAATTGTCTTTGTTAAGTTTTTATGCTTGAAGATGCTTGACTAGCTGCGAGAGGCTTGCTCTGTCAAAGAATAACACAATCTGACGCACCCTAGTAAATTTTATAATCCCAAACCCCAAGAGCGATCGCCACTGTCTGATTATTTTAGAAACAGGCGATCGCTCAAATCAGCAACGAAATCGAACCCGTCTCGCTTACCCAATTGATTGCCAAATGTCAAGCATCGCCAGCCGAATCATTTACAGCAATACAATCCCTAGAAAGACGGGGAATGATCGAAAAATTGTGCTGTGAAGCTGAAACCGTTTTCACGATGCCGCCTGTGTTAAAAGAGTATGTTAAAATAGTTGCAGGATAGTCTTAAAAATATAGCTAAATGAGAATAAACCATGACCGCAACTCCTACCCAACTTAAGCAGAACCTCACTTTTGAGCAATTCATTAAGCAACTTCCAGATGAAGAAGGCCGCTATGAACTTGTTAATGGAGAGATTGTGAAAATATTACCAATAAGATTGCATGAGGATCTTGCCGATTTCCTTGTCAAACAGTTTGATAGAGAAATCGATCGCGTCCCCCTCAATTATAGGGTGTCTGGCAGATTCATGGTGAGGACTTTAACCTCAAATGGTAGAGAACAAGGCCGCCATCCTGATGTTAGTGTAATAGATAAAACTCTCTGGGAATCACAGCCTTTCGCCCACTCTGCCATAACTGAACCGCTGCAATTAGTTGTAGAAGTTGTTTCGACAAATTGGGAAGATGATTATATCGACAAGCTGGATGAATATCAGCGGCTGGGAATTTCTGAATACTGGATTGTCGATTACTTGGCTTTGGGAAGTCGCGATTATTTAGGTAATCCCAAAGTGCCTACAGTTTTTGTTTACTTGCTTGATGAAAATGGCGTTTATCAAATGACGGCTTATCGAGGAAATGAGCGAATAGTTTCCCGAACTTTTCCAGAATTAGTGCTGACAGCAGAACAAGTTTTAGATGTGTAAAAAAAGAAACCCGGGTGCTCAGAAAAATCTCGTTTGGCGACAATAAATCTGTGAATAATATCGTGTCCGATCGATTAACCACAGCAACATTCGTTCGTAGTGGGGGCGTGAGGGCGCGGGGGAAAAGCGGGCGGGAGTGCGCCCGACGGACCGGTTTTTTGTTGGGTATGCCCCGCGGGTGTGGTTGAGA